>CAZEAO010000029.1:0-13057 GCA_964510245.1 uncultured Piscirickettsiaceae bacterium
TTTTCATAAATTTTTAGCTGATAGGAAAATATATTTTATTATTATATCTAGAAAATTATTGTATAAGATGTTCAATGCTTATTCCTTTTTTAAATATCTTTTTAATAGCATAATTGGGTAAAATCGAATTAGTTTGTATATAATTCAAGCTTATTTTATTACCTTACAGAAAAACTTGTTTTTTTCAAATATGACCATATCTTATTCGTAACTCAAATAAATTAAGGAAATTGCGTGAGTATTAACAAAAATAGAGCCGAAATGGCCTGGAATGATAACAATAATCAAACTCCACCAGAGTTAGACGAAGTTATAAAGGATTTCAAAAATAAATTTAACTCTACCTTTGGTGGCAAATCTTCAGGTAGCTCAGGAGCAAGTAAGGCTGCAAAAGGTAGCTTCAAGTATTTAGTAATTCTTGCCTTAATTGTTTGGTTGGCAACAGGAATTTATATCGTTGATCCAGCTGAAAGAGGTGTAGTTTTACGCTTTGGAGCTTTTCAAGCATCTACAACTCAAGGACCTCACTGGCACATTCCTTACCCAATAGAAGCAGTCTATAAGGTAAATGTCGAGCAAATCCGTGCTGCGGAAATTGGCTTTAGAAATGTTCAAAATTCCTATGGTGGAAATGTAAGCTCCGAATCTCTTATGCTTACTAAAGATGAAAATATGGTTGATGTTAAATTAGCTGTCCAATATAAAATTGCTGATGCTCAGGCCTATTTATTCAACGTCTATAACCCAGAACTTACTCTTAGCCATGTTGTGCAAAGTGTGATCAGGCAAGTGGTTGGAGATAACACAATGGACTATGTGCTAACAACAGGTCGAGAACAGGTCGCTCAAGAAGTTAAGTCGGTCTCGCAATCTTTACTTAATGAATACGATACGGGCTTAATGATTACTGCTGTAACTATGCAGGATGCTCAGCCTCCAATTCAGGTAAAGGCAGCTTTTGATGATGTTGTTAAAGCCCGTGAAGATGAACAAAGGTATATTAACGAAGCTAGAGCTTATGCAAATGATATTGTTCCAAAGGCTCGTGGTGCGAGTCAAAGACTTCTCGCGGAAGCTGAGGCATATAAATCTGAAGTCGTTTCTAAATCTGAGGGTGAGGCATATCGCTTTACTCAAATTCTAACAGAATACACTAAAGCACCTGATGTAACTAAGGAGCGCTTATACAGAGAAACGCTTGAAGATGTATTAGGTTCTACTAATAAAGTTATTGTTGATTCGAGCTCAAACTCGATGATGTATTTTCCAATTGATCAATTGATTAATTCGTCTAAAAATACAAAATCAACTTCTTCAGTGAATACATTCCAACAAACTCCCTCAGGAAGTTCAAATGATCAAAGTGTTTTACGCTCAAGGGAGAATAGATAATGAAAAGAATTATTATTTTATTAGTTTTTTTGGGTGCAATTCTTCTTTCATCAAGCCTCTATACGGTTAATGAAACTCAAGTTGCAATTAAATTAAGATTGGGTGAAATTGTTTCCGTTGAAAATGAGCCTGGTCTTAAGTTTAAAACTCCATTTGTGAACAATGTTGTTTCGTTTGATAAGCGAATTCAAACTCTTGATTCTGCGGCTGAATCATTCTTAACGGTTGAGAAAAAGAATGTTGTTGTGGACTCATATGTTAAATGGAGAATTGTCGATACTGAGAAATTCTATATTTCTACTGGCGGTGTTATGGCTTCAGCAAATTTGAGATTAGCACAGAATAATCAGGATGCACTTAGAAGTGAGTTTTCAAAGAGAACAATTATTGAAGTTGTTTCAGATGAACGTGAAGCAATTATGGCAAGCGTTAAGACTAAACTAAAGACAATTGCTGAAGATGAATACGGTATTGAAGTCATTGATGTTCGTATCAAGCGAATAGAGCTTTCTCAAGAAGTTAGAAATTCAGTCTATAGCAGAATGGAAACTGAAAGAAAAGGTCTTGCAAACAAGTATCGATCAGAAGGAGCTGAAGAAGCAGAAAAAATTCAAGCTTTTGCAGACAAAGAGAGAACTATTATTTTGGCTAATGCTTATCGTGACTCTGAAAAGATTCGTGGTGAAGGAGATGCGATTTCAGCTAGCAATTATGCGAAAGCATATAGTAAGGATGTGGATTTTTATTCTTTCTATCGCTCACTTGAGTCTTACAAAAAGTCCTTTAGTGAGCAGGGAGACATTTTAGTGCTCAATCCTGAATCTGAGTTCTTCCGATACTTTAACCCAGCCAAGTAATTTAGGGTTATGAGTAATTGGCAATTACCTGAGGGCATAGATGAGCTCGCTGGTGATCAAGCTATCGCCTTTGAAAGTACTCGAAGAAAACTATTAGATCTTTATCAAAGTTGGGGGTACGAGCTCGTCGTGCCTCCAATGATAGAATACTCGGACACTCTTGTTTTAAACTCAAAGTCTATAGATGATAAAACTTTTAAGTTTCTTGATTCAGTTTCAACACGAATGCTTGGGGTGCACTCCGATATAACTCCTCAAATTGCTAGAATTGATTCTAAAAGAGAAGATACTGATAGTATTAACCGATACTGCTATACCAATGCAATACTTCAAACAAAGGCGGACGATTTTTACGCATCTAGGTCTCCTATTCAGGCAGGCATAGAGTTATATGGTTGCAAAGGGATAGATGCTGACATAGAGGTTATTGTTTTGATGCTAACCTCTTTGAAATTGTTAAATATATCTAGTGTTACTTTGAGTCTCGGAAATACGGCAATTTTTAATGCATTGTGCGCATCTGCAAATCTTGAAAATAAAGGTAAATCTGTCCTAAGAGATATCTTCAGAAGAAAATCAATTCCAGATCTTGATAATTATCTTAACCAAAACGTTATTAAAGAAGGCGATAAATTTAATTCTTTAATCTCACTTGATGGCGATGCAAATGTACTTGACAGTGCTTTAGAGATTTTTCATGACATGCCTCAGGTAATTGAAGCAATAAAAGATTTAAGAAAACTACATGATTTTTTCAAAGATCAGGATATTGATTTAATGTTTGACCTTGGCGAGGTTAAGGCATATGAATATCATGATGGTATTGTATTTGCAGCCTACAGCGACAAGTATTCAAAAGCCATAGCTCAAGGGGGTAGGTATGACGGATTAAGCCAGTCTTTTGAATCAAGAAGAGAGGCAACAGGTTTCTCATTTGATTTAAAATTTTTAATTCTTCAACAGCCGAATGAAAATGAAAATAAAAAAGTGTTGAATGCACCGAATATTGATAATCCTGACTTTATTGAATATGCAAATAAACTTAGGGCAAAGGGGTGCATTATTAGAACAGATTTGAAAGGCTCCACTGATGTTGATTTTGTTAATGAAAATGGAAAATGGAAGCTAAAGGAATAACATGGGAAAGAATGTTGTAATCATTGGAACTCAATGGGGTGATGAAGGAAAAGGAAAGATAGTTGATTTGATTACTGACAAAGTTAGTTCTGTAGTTCGCTTTCAGGGAGGGCACAATGCAGGCCATACTCTAGTTATTGATGGTAATAAAACAGTCCTACATCTAATCCCTTCAGGCATCTTAAGAGACAAAGTCAATTGCTATATTGGTCATGGCGTAGTTTTGTCAATGACTGCGCTCTTAAAAGAGATAGCTGAGCTTGAAGATTCGGGAGTTGATGTCAAATCTCGATTGAAGATAAGTCCAGGATGCCCATTGATTCTCCCATATCATATCGAGCTAGATAATGCACGTGAAGCTCATAGAGGTAAAGCAGCAATTGGTACTACTGGCAATGGAATTGGGCCGGCCTATGAAGATAAAGTCGCAAGAAGAGGACTTCGCGTTGGTGATTTATTAGATGAGGCATTATTTTCTGAAAAGCTAAAAGAAGTAGTTGAATATCATAATTTCAGCTTGGAAAACTATTACAAGCAGCCACCTGTTGACTATACAAAAGTTTTGTATGAGTCTCTAGACCAGGCTATGACTGTTAGACCAATGATTCTTGATGTTGCTGAAGAGCTTCATCAACAGATGAAAAACTCTGAAGACATTCTCTTTGAGGGAGCTCAAGGGGCGCTTTTAGATATAGATCAAGGTACCTATCCTTTTGTAACTTCATCTAATACAACTTCAGGGGGCGCAGTGACAGGAACTGGAGTTGGAGTAAAAGATATCGATTATGTTCTAGGTATTGTCAAGGCCTATACCACAAGAGTAGGAGGTGGTCCTTTTCCAACAGAACTCAATTATGATGTGAATACCGATGAAGGGGACCCAGTCGGAAGAGAACTCTGCTCTAGAGGACATGAATTTGGCGCAACAACGGGACGTCAAAGAAGGTGTGGGTGGCTTGATTTAGTTATTTTGAATCGCTCTTTTAAGCTAAATGCAGTCAGCGGAATATGCTTAACCAAGCTTGATGTGATGGATGATTTGGATTTAATCAAAATTTGTGTAGCATACGAGATTAATGGTCAAAGGACTAAAATACCTCCATTCTCTGCAGAAGGTTATAGTGCTGCAAAACCATTATATATTGAAATGCCTGGTTGGAAAACTTCTACAATTGGGACTCATTCTTTTGATGATTTACCTAAAGAGGCACAAGACTACATCAGAAAAATAGAAGAGTTAAGCCAAATACCTGTAGATATCCTTTCAACTGGTCCAGATAGAGATGAGACACTGATTTTGAAAAATCCGTTTGATTAGTTCTAATAAAAGACTAAGCTTGCTTTATACTTAGCACATTATGTCAGACCCTCACTATCTTCGTGAAGCGGAAAAATATGAGAGCCCGATTCCGTCTCGAGAGCATATTTTAAGTTTTATTCAAAAAAAACCCAAAAGTAAACGTCAACTATTTGAGCTTCTTTCTATTGAGGATGATCAAAAAAAAGCTTTTGAAAGGCGACTAAGGGCCATGGTCAGGGATAAACAGTTAAGCTGCAACAAGAGCGGTGTTTATCGCCCTTTCTCAAATAGAGGCCTTATATCAGGCACTGTTATTGCAAACCCTAAGGGGTTTGGCTTTGTTGCTGTTGATAAAGGTGGTAAAGATTTAAGGCTTTCAAGTCAACAGATGAAATTGGCCTTTCATGGCGATAAAGTCAAGGTTCGTCTTCTAAATCGTAAGCTTGATGCTGAAATCGTACAAGTTATTCAAACAGTTAAAACTTTGGTCGGTCGTCTTCATATTAACTCGAATGAGTGCTATGTGGTGGTTGATGATAGGAGAATCAAACACCAAATTGATATCGTTGAGCTTATTAATGGTTGCAGTGATAATCAAGTTGTTGTTGTGGAGATATTAACCTCTCCAACACTTGAAAAAAATGCAACAGGTAAAGTTAACTCGATTATTGGAAACTATTTGGATGAAGGAGTCGAAGTAGACTCCGCAATACATCGACATCAAATACCATCAACATTCGGGGATGAGGCTCTTGAAGAATCTACTAAGCTCCCAACAAAAGTTATTGCGAAAGACAAAAAAAATAGAATTGATATCACAAACCTTGAATTAGTGACCATTGATGGTGAAGATTCGAGAGATTTTGATGATGCTGTTTATGCAACCCCTTCAAACAATGGATGGAAGTTAATCGTTGCAATAGCGGACGTATCCCACTACGTTAAAGAAGGCTCGATGCTTGATACTGAAGCATTAGATAGGGGGAACTCTGTATATTTTCCTCACCGTGTTGTACCAATGCTTCCAGAGGCCATATCAAATGGGCTTTGCTCTCTAAATCCCAAAGTCGAAAGATTGTGCATGGTTTGTGAAATGGAAATTAATCCTTTAGGTTCACTTCAAGAATATAAGTTTTATCCGGCGGTTATGCTGTCTCACGCACGCTTAAACTACACCGAGGTTAATGAAATGCTTGAGAATAAGAAAAGCAATCTCAGAAAAAAATATAAAAATATTGAAACCAACCTAGACTTTTTGTATGGACTCTATCAAACCTTAAGAATCTCTAGGCAAAAAAGGGGGGTTATGGAGTTTGATAGAATTGAGAGTCAAATTCTTTTTGATAGCCAAGGGAAAATTGAAAACATTGTAGCCAGAAAAAGAAACGATGCACACAGACTGATCGAAGAATGCATGTTAATGGCAAATCAGGCAGCAGCAAAATACCTACAGAGAGAAAACGAGGATTTTTTATACAGAGTCCATCCTAAACCAACTCCTGAGAAAGTTGAAATAACGAGGCAATTTTTGACAGCAATAAACCTCAGATTGGATGGCAGCCTAGAACCGGATACCAGTGACTTTGCTAAATTATTAAAAAGTGCTTCTGGAAGAAAGGATGAAAATATTATAAAAACAGTTGTCCTAAGAACAATGAAGCAGGCTACTTATACACCTAAAAATGAGGGTCATTTTGGTTTAGCATTTGAAGATTACACTCACTTTACTTCTCCAATAAGGCGTTACCCAGATCTTCTAGTTCACAGGGCAATCAAAAGAGCATTATCAAAAAGTCATAGAAAACAGACAAATAAAATGGCAGAATTAGGAGAGCACCTTTCAATGACTGAGAGAAGGGCTGATGACGCTTCACGTGATGTTGAACAATGGCTTAAATGTGAATACATGAGAGACAAAGTTGGAGAGAGTTTTAATGGCGTTATTTCTGGTGTTGCAGGCTTTGGCTTATTCGTAGAGCTTACAGAAATATTTGTTGAAGGTTTAATCAGTGTTCGTGACCTAAAAGAAGATTACTTTACCTTTGACGAAGTTCATCATCAGCTCAAAGGTCAGAGAGGTGGTACGATTTACCGTTTAGGAGATTTGATTAAGGTTAAGGTTGCATCCGTCAACCTTGACGATAGGAAAATAGAATTCGTTCCAGTCAATTAAGTTGAGTCTGATTATTCAGTTATGGCTCCGCGAGATGCAGACTGAGCAAGCTTCCCATACTTAGCCAAAACACCTTTTGTATATTTAGGTTTTGGCTGCTTCCAGTTCGAGAGTCGATCATTAATAATAGAGTCATCAACAAGCAACTCAAGACGATTACTCTCAGCATCAATCAGAATTTCATCACCATCCTCAATAATTGCAAGAGCGCCACCAGTATAAGCTTCAGGAGTGATATGGCCAACTACAAAGCCATGAGTACCTCCAGAGAATCTGCCATCAGTAATAAGCGCAACTTTTCCTCCGAGACCCTTACCCATAACCGCTGAAGTCGGCGCCAACATTTCTCTCATCCCTGGTCCACCTTTGGGGCCTTCATAACGAATAACGATGACATCGCCTTCAATAATTTGGTCATTCAAAATTGCCTGAAGGGCATCTTCCTCACAGCCAAAAGTTTTTGCAATTCCTTTAAAGGTTAATCCTTCCTTTCCAGTAATTTTAGCGACCGCACCTTCAGTCGCAAGATTGCCTCTGAGTATTCTTAAGTGTGAATCTTCTTTAATCGGTTTATCGAGTGGCATGATTATTTCTTGACCAGACTTATATGGTTCAACATCTTTTAAGTTTTCAGCTAATGTTTTACCAGTAACTGTCAAGCAGTCTCCATGAAGCATTCCTGCATCTAAGAGTATTTTCATCAAAGGAAGTGTTCCACCTATTTGAACAAGTTCACTCATCATATATTTTCCAGAAGGCTTTAAATCTGCAAGTACAGGGACATTAGCGCCAATTCGAGTAAAGTCATCAATAGTCAGTTCAACATTGATAGCATCTGCCATTGCGATAAGATGAAGAACAGCATTTGTAGAGCCTCCAAGTGTGATGATTAGAGTAATGGCATTTTCAAAAGCCTTTTTAGTCATAATGTCACTTGGTTTAATATCTTTCTCAAGTAAATTAAGTACTGCCTCTCCAGCTCGAATACAATCATTATTTTTATCATCAGAGATTGCATCTTGTGCTGAAGAGTTTGGAAGACTCATTCCTAAAGCCTCTATAGCTGATGCCATAGTATTTGCGGTATACATCCCTCCACATGAGCCAGGTCCTGGAATTGCTGAAGATTCAATTTGTTCCAGCTCGATATCATTTATATCGTTGTTTGCTCTTTTTCCTACAGCTTCAAAAACACTGACAATATCAGTATGATTAGCTCCAGGCTGAATCGTTCCACCATAAACAAACACTGAAGGTCGATTCAGTCTTGCAAGACCCATAACGCAGCCAGGCATATTTTTATCGCAGCCACCAATTGCAACTACACCATCAAATCCCTGACAAGAAGTTACAGTTTCGATTGAATCAGCAATAACTTCCCTAGAAACCAACGAATACTTCATTCCTTCTGAACCCATCGAGATGCCATCAGAGATAGTAATCGTATTGAATATAACTCCTTTTCCTCCAGCACTATTAACACCTTTCTCTGCTTCACTTGCTAGGTCATTAATATGCATATTGCAAGGTGTTACCATTGACCAAGTTGAAGCAATACCAACCTGTGGTTTCTTAAAATCTTCTTTTTTAAAGCCCACCGGGTATAGCATCGCTCTCGAAGCAGCACGCTCATAACCATCAATCACAATAGAGGAATATTTTCTAGAATTTGACATTATTTTTAAATTACCAAAAAAAATTAAATTTTAGACTAAAATAACCGGCTTCTAATGTCAATTTAAGGCTACAACTTGAGCAAAGCCAAGCAAATCATCAAATTAATGCAACCATTTGTTGAGGAGGGTAGGCTACTTGAAAGAAGCTATGAGACTATTCTAAACAATATTGATGATTTTGTAATTATTGAAAATAATAATGAAGTTATTGCTTGCGCTGGCTTAAAGCTATACAAAGAGGAAAATGTCGGTGAAATTTATGCCTTAGTTGTGAATAAAAATTTTCACAATACAGACACTTCTTCAAAGCTTATGGGTCTATTAATTCAAAAAGCTTCTCATTTGAACTTAAGATCAATTTTTGCCCTGTCAAAATATGGAGGAAGATTCTTCTTTCGCTTTGACTTTATAGAGAGTGAATTAAGTTCTCTTCCTGAGTCAAGACAAAACAGTTATGATTATATGAGAAACTCCAAGATTTATTCTAGGAGTCTTTGAGCTAATTTATATAATACATTTTGTCTAACAAATAATTAATGAAACTTAAAGATAGAATTCGTGGATATCTTCCAGTTGTAATTGATATTGAAACTGCTGGCTTTAATGAGAAAACTGATGCTCTTTTAGAGATTTGTGCAATCATACTTGGTATGGATGAGAGTGGCTCTTTTTTTCCAAAAGCAACTCTTCATTATCATACAGAGCCTTTTAAAGGTGCAAACATAGAGTCATCAGCAATCAAGTTCAATGGTATAGATATTGATAATCCGTTTAGACTCGCTATTAGTGAAAAAAAAGCTTTAACTGAGATTTTCAAAAACATTAATGATAATCTTGAAATTGAGGACTGCTCCAGATCAATTTTGGTAGGCCATAACGCTTTTTTTGACCTAGGATTTGTTAAAGCTGCAGCCATGAGATCTGGTTTAAAAATCCCATTTCATCAGTTTTCAACTATAGACACAGTCAGCCTATCTGCTATGTATTGTGGCGAAACAGTTTTGGCTAAAGCGGTTTCAAAGGTAGGTATTGAATGGGACAATGCTGAAGCGCATTCAGCACTTTATGACACTCAAAAAACTTCAGAGTTATTTTGTAAAATATTTAACTCGCACCAAATCGAGTTATAAATTAATCGTTTTCAACTTTCCTTAAATACTTATAATCTAGCGCCCATTTTATAAAGTCATTAGTATCTATTTTATTACTTCTAAATCTCTCTCTAAGCAGGTGATTCTCAACTCTTTGAAAAAGTATCAAACTCAAGTGTTTGTCTTTGAGGGTTTTGATATCATTAAGCTTTATTTTGTATAGTGAAGGCTCTATAAGGTCAGACACTGTAGGACTAATTCCAAGAAGAATTAATAGGCATTCATTAAAGCTAAGGGTGTCAGTATCCGTTAAGAAATCGTGCCACTCTTTCCTTGTTTTTAGCTGCCTTTCATTTGGGTCAGGCGTTTTATAATCCAGTATGTAGTCAGACAGTAGAACTTCAAGTGCTGCAATGTCACACTGAATATCAACTTTTCCAAATTTGTCTACTTTTTTCTTACTTCCAAAAAGAAGCGCATCTCTTAATCTGCCAACTTCAACACGAATATTTTCAGCAGTTCTATCATGAAAAAGTCTATAGCTTAATTGAGACATAATTTGTCGGAAGATTGGTTAGTATTAATTGTATTTATTTTGTTGTTCAATTGTCCATTGTCTAATTTTCTCTGTCACCTCAGAAGGCTTTAGATTGGGTTGAGAGATAGCCTCGCCGATAACTACAGTTATTTCACCAGTTTTTTTAATGAAGCTTCCTTTAGGCCATATTTTACCTGCATTATGATATACCGGAAGGATGCTGTATCCTGTTTTCTTTGCTATTGCAGAACCTCCATTTTGGTAGGCGCCTAGTTTTTTGTATGGCTGTCTCGTGCCTTCAGGATAAATAACAATCGAGATACCTTTTTCGAGCCTATCTGCTCCCTGCTTAATCACTTTTTTTATAGCGTTTAATTTATCACCACGATTAATAATTATTGGATTCAAGAGCGCAATACTCCATCCGAATACTGGCAACCACAGAAGTTCCCGCTTTAGCACCCAGGTGTGAGCTGGAAAGATTGTTTGAAAAGCAAGCGTCTCCCATGTAGACTGATGGTTAGAAATAATAATAAAGGGTGATTGGATGATATTTTCTCTGCCTACAACTCTAGTTTTGATGTTGAGTGTTATTTTTAGCCACCATATGCAAAATCTTGCCCATTGCGAAAGAAATTTTTGTCGAGTAGGGTAGTTTGCAAATATCAGAAATAAGCCACTGAAAGAGATCAAAATTAAACTAATAATTGAACCAACAAAGTACAATAGTGATCTTAAAAGTAACATGGCTTATAGAAGTGTAAGCGTTATAATTCTATATAAAATTTTACTAACTTTACTACCCATTGGTATGTCTATTTTATGAATGCAACACAACATTTCTTTATTTTTAATTTAATCACTCTGGTATGAATCTATTAATCGGCTTAGTTTCTTTAGTCTTTGGTGCGGGAATAAGCTACTTCATCCTCAACAAGAAACTATTCAAAATCTCTCAAAAGAATACTCAGCTCGAGACAAAACTGGATGAAAAAGAAAAGAACTACGCTGAAAAGCTTCAACTAGTAGAGCACCTAAAAAATCAGGTCAATAACGAATTTAAAACTATTGCCTCAGACATATTGAAAAATGATCGAGATAAGCTTAAGGTTGATAATTCTGACTTGTTGAATCCTCTTCAAACACAGCTCAAAAGCTTTAGAGAAAGAATTGAAACCATCACGAAAGAGCAGGTTGAGGAGAGAACCACTCTCAAAGAGCAAATTAAATCATTGCATGAGGCAAACATAGAGACTCAGCAATCAGCAAAAAATTTAACAGATGCTTTGACTTATGACAATAAAATTCAGGGAGATTGGGGCGAGGAGATTTTGAGCTCCCTTTTATCAAGTTATGGCTTTCAAGAGGGTGTTGAGTTTGACCTTCAAAAACAACACAAAAATGAAATGGGAGAAAAGTTCAAACCTGACGTTATTCTTCATCTTCCCGAAGGAAAGGATGTTGTAATTGATTCAAAGGTTTCTCTGAAAGATTACGTTGATTACGTCGCTGATCAAACGAATGAGCTAGCCTTAAAGAGGCATATTGCATCGATTGAAAATCAGATTAAAAATATTAGTATCAAGGAGTATGAAAATCTCGAAGGAGTTAGAAGTCTCGACTTTATTTTTGTTTTTATACCGATTGAAGGAGCACTTCTTCTTGCATTGCAACATAAGCATAGTTTATTTGATGATGCCCTCAAGAAAAATATAATGCTAGTTTCGCCATCGATGCTAAGCATGAGCTTAAAGACTGTCAACTTTATGTGGCAAACAGATAAACAAAATAAAAATGCTGATGAAATTGCACGACAGGCTGCAGGAATGTATGACAAATTAGCGTTATTTGTTGAAGATTTAGATAAGATTGAGAATCAGCTTGAAAAAACAAAAGAAGGCTTTACTGGTGCAAGAAATAAGCTCTCAACTGGTAAAGGAAATTTGATCAGTCGTGCGGAAAAACTTAAGGTGCTCGGAGTTAAATCAAATAAGGAAATTAGTGAATGATAATAGCTAGAGAATACAATATAAATAAAGACGAATTTGAGGGTAAAGTTGTTTTAGTAACTGGGGCGAATAGGGGTTTCGGATTAGCTATTACAATGGATTTAGCTAGAGCTGGAGCGACAGTTATTATGCTTGGAAGAGACCTTGGTTCTCTTGAGTATGCTTACGATGCTGTGGTAGATGCAGGACTCACAGAGCCAATTCTTTATCCATTAGATTTAGAGGGCGCAACACCAGAAAATTACCAAGAGCTTCAGGATAATCTATTGGGTCAGTTTGGAAAGTTGGATGGTCTTGTACATAATGCCTCAATACTGGGTACACAGATGCCAATAGAGCAATATGATATTAAATTATGGTACTCAACACTTCAAATAAACCTGAGTGCTCCATTTATGTTAACTCAGTTCCTTATCCCTGCTTTACTTAAGTCAGAGGATGCAAGAGTAATATTTATGTCTTCTACCGTTGGCAGAGAGGCGAGAGCTTACTGGGGTGCTTATAGTGTCAGCAAATTTGGAACCGAAGGTTTTGCTAAAATACTCTCTGAAGAGCTTGAAAAAACAAACATTAGTGTGAATACTGTGAACCCAGGCAAGATGAGGACTGAGATGAGAAGGACCGCCTATCCTGCTGAAGACTCTTCAACCGTCCCATTGCCAGAAGAGAAAAGCAAAGCAATTGTCTACTTGTTGTCAAATTCAAGTCCAAAAATCAACGGCGAACAGCTAACAATTTCTGACTAATTCTATCTCTGAAGGTCTTCAGTAAGATGAGGGTGTATTTTCTTTAAAAGTGCTTTATATGCTTCCGCATTCCCTGCAACGAGGTTACCAGTCTCCATGTATTTGTCTCTGCCAGAAAAGTCACCAATAAATCCGCCA
>CAZEAO010000030.1:0-12736 GCA_964510245.1 uncultured Piscirickettsiaceae bacterium
TCATCCTTCTTGAAAATGGTGGTAGTGATAAAAACATTATGATTCAGATGCCAACTGCACTTTCATACCCAATGAATACAGATAAATACGCCTGGCAGTTTCATACCCAACCAGAGTCTTACTTAGATGATAGAAAAATGCACTGTCCTAGAGGTAGAGTTATGGGGGGTTCCTCATCTATAAACGGTATGGTTTATGTTCGAGGTCATGCCAAAGATTATGATGAGTGGGAAGCGGGTGGCGCAGAAGGGTGGTCCTATAAGGATTGCTTGCCTTATTTTAAACGTTGTGAGACTTGGCATGAGGGTGAAAACGATTATCGAGGTGGTAGTGGTCCTGTTTCAACTTCAAATGGAAACAATATGAAGCTTAACCCTCTTTACAAGGCATTTATTAGTGCTGGCAAGGAGGCGGGCTATCCAGAAACTAAAGATTATAACGGTGAACAGCAAGAGGGTTTTGGTCCTATGCATATGACTGTTGGCGGTGGTGTTCGCTCTTCAGCATCAAATGCATACATTAAGCCAGCAAAAAATAGACCAAATCTAAAAATATTAACAAACGTACTTGTTGAAAAAGTAAATCTTGAAAACCAAAAAGCTACTGGCATTGAATTTTCAGTTAATGGTAGCAAAAAAACACTAAAAGCAAACAAAGAAGTGATACTTTGTGCGGGCTCTATTGGCTCGCCTCAGCTTCTTCAATTGTCAGGAATAGGGCCAAAAAAAGTTCTAAATGATGCAGGTGTTAAGATTGTGCATGAGTTGTCAGGTGTTGGAGAGAATCTTCAAGACCATCTTGAGGTGTATTTTCAATACCGTTGTAAAAAACCAATTACTCTGAATAGTAGACTAAACCTTTTCAGTAAAGGCCTTATTGGTATTCAGTGGATTTTAGCAAAAACAGGTTTAGGTGCCACCAATCATTTCGAGTCTTGTGGCTTTGTGCGATCACGGGCTGGTATTGAGTGGCCAAATATTCAATATCATTTCCTGCCTGCTGCTATGCGTTATGATGGAAATGCTGCCATGAAAGGGCATGGTTACCAAGTTCATGCTGGTGTTAATAAAGTCAGCAGTAGAGGAAGCATAAAGATTAATAGCTCTGACCCCTCAGCGAAACCGACAATAATCTTTAATTATTTGGAGACTGAAGAAGATCGTCAGAACTGGAGGGACTGTATAAGACTTACACGAGAAATTCTAAGTCAACCTGCGCTTGATGAGTTTAATGACGGAGAGGAAAGTCCTGGTTTAGATGTTACAAGTGATGATGAAATTGATGCTTGGGTAAGAGCAAACGTTGAAAGTGCCTATCACCCCTCGTGCTCTTGCAAGATGGGATCGGCAGATGACCCTATGACAGTGGTAAATAATGCTGGTCAAGTTATTGGGATAGACAGTTTAAGGGTTATTGACTCCTCAGTATTTCCTTCAATTCCAAATGGAAATTTAAATGGCCCAACAATTATGTTGGCAGAAAAAATGGCTGACGCAGTCCTTGGGAACAGACCACTAAAAGCTATCGATGTAAATGTATGGATCGATTCAAATTGGAAAAAATCACAACGATTAAGAAGCCCGAAGAGAAAAATAACAAGCAATTAATTACTTTAATTGATGTAAATATAACTTGCTTCTTTCTACAAATCCGTATAAAAATTAACCCATTCTTTTCTAATCTTTTCTTTTGTGAAAGTAGATAAATTAAATACTTATATCGTAGCAACCCCAAAGCCCCATATTGGAGGAATGTATTGGATTTTTTTATCTATTGAAACTAAGTGTGGAATATTGGGTATTGGCGAGGTTTATTCTGCTTCATTTCATCCAGAGGTTGTAGTTAAAGGGATTAAGGACGTTTTTGAGAGATACCTTAAAGGGCATGATCCTCATCATGTGGAGCGTTTCTTTCGAGAGTGTTTTTCAAGTGGCTTTACTCAAAGGCCTGATTTAACGATGATGGGGGTTTTCAGTGGATTAGAGATAGCATGTTGGGATATTATTGGGAAAGCCGCTAATAAGCCAATTTATGAGCTTATAGGGGGAAAAATCCATGATAAGCTTCGAACGTATACCTATTTATATCCAAAAGACAAAAATGGTGTACTCAATTATGAGGATCCTGACTTAGGTGCTGAATCTGCGGTCAGTTTTATGGAGCAAGGTTTTACTGCAATAAAGTTTGATCCTGCTGGACCCTATTCATCATATTCCGGTCATCAAATATCTTTAAGTCGACTAAAACATTGCGAGAACTACTGTCAAAAAGTTCGAGATGCAGTAGGAGATAATTGTGACATCCTTATAGGTACTCATGGACAACTCACACCTGCCTCAGCTATTAGGCTTGCAAAAAGGCTTGAAAAATTTGATCCGCTGTGGTTTGAAGAGCCTGTTCCACCAGGCCAATCTAGTGCAATGGCGGAAGTTTCTAAACAAACAAAAATTCCTGTTGCAACTGGAGAAAGGTTAACAACAAAGTATGAATTTTTTGATGTTTTAAAAAATAATGCTGCATCAATCATTCAAATGAATCTAGGCCGAGTAGGTGGAATTCTTGAGGCAAAAAAAATTGCGAGTTTATCTGAAGTGTTTTATGCTCAGATTGCTCCGCATTTATATAATGGACCAGTAGGCGCTGCAGCAAGCATACAGCTCTGTACCGCAACTCCAAATTTTTTGATTATGGAGAGTATTAAAACTTGGGGAGATTTTCACTCAGAGGTGTTAGTAGAGCCTATTGATTGGAATAAAGGCAATATAATTCCATCCGACAAGCCTGGCTTGGGTATTGACTTAAATTTTGATGTTGTTGAATCAAGTTCCCCTTATAAAGGCAATGCGCTTCATCTTTCTATGAATCAAAAGCCTTATTATGTCGATGATGATTAATTGTTAATTGGGAGAATTCAATGAAAGTAGGTTTTATTGGTTTAGGAAATGCAGGAGGTAAGCTTGCAGGTAGTCTGTTAAGGAACGGTTTTAATCTAACAGTTAGAGATCTTGATGATTCACTAGTTAGTGATTTTGTTAAACGGGGCGCCTCTAGTACTAATTCACCAAAAGAAATGTCAGAAGATTGCGATGTCATAATTACTTGTCTGCCTTCACCAAAGGCATGCTCAGAGGTAATGGAATCTGATAATGGCGTTATTGCTGGCTTAAGTCAAGGAAAAATTTGGTTAGAGATGAGTACTACTGATGAGGCAGAAATCAGAAGAATAGGTTTACTGGTTGAGGCGACTGGAGCTCTGCCTATTGATTGTCCAGTTTCTGGAGGTTGTCATAGAGCAGATACAGGAAATATATCAATTTTTGCTGGATGCAAAAGAGAAGCTTTTGAAAAGGCATTACCAATTTTGACAACGATGGGGCTGAGGGTGCTTCATACAGGAGACTTAGGAACTGCTTCAACATTAAAAGTTATGACAAATTATCTTGCTACAGTTAACTTAGTTTCAATCTCAGAGGCTCTCACTACCATGAAAACACTTGGCATGGATCTGAACGTAACCTATGAGGCAATAAAGGCCTCTTCAGGGAATTCATTTGTTCATGAAACAGAGTCTCAGGTTATTCTTAATGGAAGTAGGGATATAAGTTTTACAATGGATCTGGTATCCAAAGATGTAGGTATTTTTAATGAGTTAGCTGAGCGTAGAGGACTTAACTTAGAAATTGCTCCAATGATCGTAGATATTTTTAGGGATGGTGAGAAGCGTTATGGCCCTCGTGAGCTTTCACCAAACATTATAAAAAGGCTTGAAGAGAGAGCAAATGTTGAAGTCCTTGGTGTTGGCTTTCCACCTGAAATGATTGACGACGAGCCAGAAGAGAAGGGATACGAAGTCATTATTCAAAATCGACAAGACAGTTATCGTAAGTGATAAAAGTAGAAAATCTAATTAATTTATCAAAGTATCCAATTAATGAGCTACACAGTGCTCAATATAATAAAGTAGTTAAGTATGTTCAAAATGAGCTCAGTCAGGATGGTTGTAGTGTTCTTTCAGACTTTTTAACTGATAGGGGGCTTGAGTCAATCGCACAAGAGGCTGAGCAGAGAAAAGATAAAGCATATTACTCTGAATCAAAGTTTTGTAATGTCTATCTTGCAAAAGGCAACCCTAAAGAATCAACAGATCATCCTCAAAATATTTTTTTGGAGAGGTCCAATGGATTTATTACGGCAGACATATTATCCGAGGGCACCATTTCTCATACTCTATACCACTGGGAGCCGTTAAGGACATTTCTTGCAAAATGTTTAAGTAAACAAAACCTGTATATTTATGAAGATCCTGTATCAAACATGATTGTTAATGTTTGTAAACCAGGACAGACCTTTAATTGGCACTTCGACACAAATGAATTTACTATTACTTATCTTTTAAAAGGTGCAGAATCAGGAGGGTATTTTGAGTATGTTCCGAATTTAAGGTTAAAAGATGATGAGTGTTTTGATGAGGTAAAAAAAGTTTTAGATGGTGATCGAACAAGAGTTAAGAGGCTAAACTTGTGTGCTGGCGATTTGCAGTTCTTTCTTGGAAGGTTTTCTCTTCATAGGGTTACTCACAATAATGGCAATACAGATCGACTTCTTTTGATTCAGTCTTTTACTGAATCTCCTGGTGTCGTTGGAAGCAAAGAACGTGTAAAGGATTTATACGGCAAAACAACTAAAGTTCACAATACTAGGTTTAGTCAAAAGAATCGAAACGATGATTTGCTTGATTAACTCAAATTTATGGCAAAATTATTTATTTTTTTACAACTTTGATACTTTATGAGTAATAACTTTTCTCCCAATTTTGAACCTAAAAACATCGTAAATAGCATTAAAAAAGCAATTGATATGGGCTTAACTCAGTCAAATTTAGCAAGCAAAGGTAATCACTGGGAAAGTGTTGTTGGTATTCTTGATGAGGCTGAGCATTTTATTGGAAAAGAAATGAGTGTTAATTCTCATCTGAATTCCGTAATGTTTTCAGAAGAGTTCAATCAGGAGTATGAAAAAACTCTACCTTTAATTTCGAATTACTATAGTGATCTTGGAGCAAATAAAGATCTCTACAATGCCTTCAAGAGAGTTAAAGATACCAAGTTAAACAAACAACAAAAACACATTGTTAAAGACTCTTTGCGTAATTTTGAGCTTTCAGGTGTTGCATTGGATGGAGCTAAATCAGTGAGATTTAAGGAAATTCAAGAGCAATTAAGTCTACTCAGTAATAAATTTTCTAAAAACGTATTGCAGTCAACAAACGCTTGGAAAAAAACTGTCTCTTCTGAAGACCTAAAGGGTTACGGAGAAGACGAACTTTCCAAAGTTAGAGTGGGTGAAAATTATGAAATTAACCTGCAGATGCCTGTTTACATTGATCTAATGACTTATGCAGATAGAAGAGAACTAAGGGAAGAGGTATACAGGGCGTATATCTCGAGAGCCTCAAATATTGGAATCACCCCTATAGAGTTTGATAATCGTCAAATAATGGATGAAATTTTGGAATTAAGATTGGATCTATCAGAACTGGTTGGATTTTCAAATTATGCAGAATACTCTGTTTCATCGAAAATGGTTGACTCTCCAGATGCAGTAATTGATTTTCTTAACAGCCTAATTGACCTTTCTTTATCGCAGGCACAAACTGAAATAAGTGATTTGGAAGACTTAGCGGGGCACAAACTAATGCCATGGGATTTAATGTACTATTCAGAGAAATTAAAACAAAAAAAATTTAATTTTAAGAAGTCTGATTTAAAACCATATTTTCCTGAAAAGAGTGTGTTTAGTGGCTTATTTCAAACAATACAAAATCTCTACGGGGTTAAATTAACTGAGATTGATGAGCGTTCTTATCATTCTGACGTTAGAGTTATGGAGCTAGAGGATAAAAATGGACTAATTGGGAAGATATATTTAGACGTTTATGCAAGAGAAAATAAACGTGGTGGGGCATGGATGTCAGACTACCAAGGACTCTATAAAGATTCATTACCGGTTGCTTTTGTTGTTTGCAACCTTAATTCTCCATCAGAAGGAAAGCCCGCTCTATTTGACTTTGATGAAATTGTAACAATATTTCATGAGTTTGGTCATGCACTCCATCATCTTTTAACAAAAGTCCCTTTTCCATGTGCCGCAGGCATATCGGGAGTGCCTTGGGATGGTGTAGAGCTTCCTAGTCAGTATATGGAGAATTTTTGTTACGAGAGAGAGGTAATTGATCTTTTATCAGGTCACTGGAAGACTGGAAATAAACTACCTGACGAGCTCTTTAAAAAAGTAATTGATTCAAAAAATTTTCAATCAGCTTTGCAAATGTTAAGACAGTGTGAATTTGCCCTATGGGACATTACTACACATATGTCGGAAACTAATACCTATGAAATTCTAAATCAAGTTAGAGAAAAAACGACACTCATTCCTGTTGTCAATGAAAATCGTTTTCTAAATTCATTTTCACATATTTTTAGCGGAGGTTACGCAGCAGGCTATTTCAGCTACAAGTGGGCTGAGGTATTGGCAGCTGACGCCTATGAATACGTTAGTGAGAATGGAGGCATTGGTTCAAAATCTTCCGCTGACTTTAGAAATAACATTCTTGAAATTGGAGGAAGCCTTGATTTTATGGAGCAATATATTAAGTTTAGAGGCAGTAAGCCTAAAATCGATGGTCTTTTAAAAGCATCTGGAATTTCAGTTCAAGGTCTATAAAGTTGGTAAAATAACTATTCAATAATTCTAATTATAGAAGAAGGAATGATTAAATACTTACTGGGTGCTATTCTTGCCTTAGCCATTATTGGAGGTGCATTTGACTTTAAGTCTAACGACACTAGTTGGCAATTAATTATTAATAAAAAAGAGGCATTTAATAGCGTTACTAATGGCGCAAAACGAATTTATAACATCGTTAGAAATCTAATTCCAGACTCAGGTCTTGCTGATTCAGCATCAATTATTTTAGAAGAAAGCTAAAGCTTGCTCTAGGGCGCCTTAGAGACAAGAATTGATCCATTTGTCCCACCAAAGCCAAAAGAGTTTGAAATGGCATAATTTATCTTCATCTCTCTTGCCTCATTAGCGGCATAATCAAGGTCACATTTTGGATCCTGATTAAATATGTTTATCGTTGGAGGAGCAATTTGATCTCTAATGGCAAGAGTTGTGAATACCGCTTCAATGCCTCCTGCAGCACCCAAAAGATGGCCAGTCATCGACTTTGTTGAACTCATAACAATATTTCTTGAATGAGAACCAAGTGCTAACTTTGCTGCGTCAGTTTCGGCAATATCTCCAGCAGGAGTCGAAGTTCCATGGGCATTGATGTAGTTAAGTTGATCTGGATTAATTTCTGCATTATTCATCGCATTTTTCATGCACCTTGCTGCTCCCTCTCCGCCTTCAGACGGGAGAGTCATGTGGTAAGCATCACTACTCATTCCGTACCCTGATAGTTCAGCATAGATTCGAGCGCCTCGTTTTTTTGCATGCTCGTATTCTTCTAGCACAATGACTCCAGCGCCATCTCCTAGAACAAATCCATCTCTATCTATATCCCATGGCCTTGAAGCGGTCTGAGGGTCATCATTTCTTGTAGAAAGGGCGCGAGCAGCGGCAAAGCCACCAAGACCACAATTTGTTGTTGACATTTCAGTTCCACCAGCAATCATTACGTCAGCGTCTCCATATTCAATGATTCTGGACGCATCACCAATATTATGAGTTCCAGTTGTACAGGCAGTAACAATTGCAAAATTTGGGCCTTTTAGGCCATATTTAATCGACATGTTTCCCGAAACCATATTTATGATTGAAGAGGGTACAAAGAATGGAGAAATTCTTTTTGGCCCCTTTTCACGAAAAAGGTCGGCAGTTTTTTCTATAGTTGAAATACCACCAATCCCAGCTCCAATGGCAACACCAATTCTTTCAGCATTGGATTCGGTAACTTCTATGCCACTGTCTTCAAATGCCTGAATTCCGGCAGCCATACCATAATGAATGAATACATCCATTTTTTTTGCCTCTTTAGGGCTAAGATACTCAGAAACATTAAGATTTTTAACTGCACCACCAAATTTTACTGCCTGAGCTTCAGTATCAAGATTTTCAATTAAGGAAATACCAGAAACTCCTTGAAGAATATTAATCCAAGATTCTTCCACATTGTTCCCAACTGGACAGACTATTCCAAGTCCTGTAATTACAACTCTTCTTTTGCTCATAATAGATTAACTTTAATTAAGGAAAATAATTTCAAAAAGCCATATAAATACAAAAAAATGCGTAAAAAAAGGCGTAATACTTTTGAAAGTAAACGCCTTAATTGATTTTATGAAGAATATTACGTGTTTGCGTTGATGTAGTCGATCGCTTGTTGAATTGTTGTAATATTTTCAGCTTCTTCATCTGCAATTTCACAATCAAATTCTTCTTCAAGTGACATTACTAGTTCAACAGTATCTAACGAATCCGCCCCTAAGTCGTCAATAAATGAAGCATTGTTGTCTATTTCACCACTAACATCTAACTGCTCACTTACAACTTTTCGTACTCTTTCTTCAATACTCATTTTGAGTTAAATCCTTAAATTGTTTAAAAGTGTACATTTTATCGTCAAAAACATTCAAATAGCGTTAATTTTTTTAAATATTTATTGATATTTGGTTGGGTCTTGTATGTTGGCGTTATTGAAGCCATTTTTTCTGAGTGCACAGGCATCGCATTCGCCACATGCCTCTCCTTTATCATTTGCATTATAACAGCTTGTCGTTTCAGAATAGTTGACTCCGAGACTTAGACCTATTTTAATTATTTCTGCTTTGGTCATGCTAATCAAAGGAATTTTAATTTGAATTTTATCTCCATTAACAGACTGCTTAGTTGCAAGGTTAGCCATGTTTTCAAAAGCCTTAATAAACTCAGGCCTACAGTCAGGATATCCAGAGTAATCAATAGCGTTTACACCTATAAAAATTGTTTGGCAATCTAGTACTTCAGCCCAAGCAAGTGCAAACGATAAGAAAATTGTATTGCGGGCAGGTACATAGGTTATGGGTATTTCATCAGTTTCAGAGTGTTTAGGGATATTTATGGCTTTGTCAGTTAGAGCTGAACCACCAATGTCATTCAGCGAAATCTTCATTATTCTGTGTTCGGATACGTTAAATTTCTTTGCTATTTTTATTGAAGATTCAAGCTCAGATCTTTGTTTTTGACCATAATCAAAACTGAGAGCATAGCAATCATAGTTTTGCTCTTGAGCTATAGCAAGGACAGTGGTCGAGTCTAATCCTCCAGATAAAAGGATTATTGCTTTAGACATTCGCTAAATTACCCTTTGTTTCAAGCCAAGATTTGCGATCAGATGCTCTTTTTTTCGATAAAAGCATGTCCATTGTTTCTGAAATTTGAAGAGGGTGATTTAGGGTAAGTTGAATTAGTCTTCTTGTATCAGGTTGCATTGTAGTTTCACGAAGCTGTTTTGGATTCATTTCTCCCAGGCCCTTAAATCTTTGAACCTGAATTTTTTGACGCTTATTCTCTTTTAAAAGTTTTGCTTCGATTACATCTTTTTCAACGTCATCTAGTGCATAGAATATTTGTTTACCTGCATCAATTCGATATAGTGGAGGCATTGCGACGTAGACATGACCCTGACTAACTAATTTAGGAAAGTGTTTAACAAATAGTGCGCAAATCAGTGTAGCAATATGTAGACCGTCTGAGTCTGCATCAGCCAAAATACATATCTTTCCATATCTAAGCCCAGAAAGATCATTATTGTCAGGCTCTAATCCTATGGCAACACTAATATCATGAATCTCATTGGAGGCTAAAACTTGAGAAGAATCAACTTCCCAAGTGTTGAGAATCTTGCCTCTTAATGGGAGAATTGCTTGATAGTCTTTATCTCTTGCTTGTTTTGCCGAGCCTCCGGCAGAATCTCCTTCAACCAAAAAAACCTCAGTTTGCTCAAGATTTGTGCTTGTACAATCAGAAAGCTTGCCAGGGAGTGCAGGCCCACTTAGAATTTTCTTTCTAACCACCTTTTTAGCAGTTTTTAACCTGGATTGAGCATTTAGAATAGCTAATTCAGCTATTTTTTCAGCAATATCTGTGTGTTGGTTAAGCCATAGACTAAAGGAGTCTTTTACAATGCCTGATACAAACGAAGCGCACTCTCTTGAAGATAGTCTTTCTTTAGTCTGTCCAGAGAATTGTGGATCAAGGATTTTAATCGAGAGTACATATGCAATTCTTTGCCACACATCATCGGGGGTAAGTTTAATGTTTTTAGGTATAAGGTTTCTAAATTCACAGAACTCTTTTAGTGCATCCGTTAATCCTGATCTTAAGCCATTAACATGGGTCCCGCCTCCAATTGTATGTATTAGGTTTACGAAGCTTTCAGCAGTAGTATTGCTTGTGTTTTCGGTCCAAGTAAGAGTACAGTCAAGTTGCTCTTCTTTGGTTTTATGAGAGATTACAAAAGGAATAGAGGGAATTAAATCTAGTCCGTCTAATGATGCTTGAAGATAATCTTTTATTCCATCTTTAAATATCCATTGATCTTCGGTATCGTCATTTTCGTTTTTAAAGTTAATTTCAAGGCCGGGACAGAGAACTGCTTTAGATCTTAGATTGTGTCTTAATTTATTTATTGAAAACTTAACAGAATCAAAATATTTTGCATCAGGCTGAAATTTTATTAAAGTGCCTGTGTTGCGCTTGCCTACTGGTCCTATTTCCTCTAAATCGTTTGATTTGACGCTTGAATCAAATTTCATGAAGTAGTGCTTAGCACCTCTTTTAATCCAAACCTCAATGGAGCTAGATAGGGCATTTACAACCGATATACCAACACCATGAAGTCCTCCAGAAAATTGATAGGAGTCATTGGAGAATTTTCCTCCAGCATGTAATTTGGTTAAAATGACTTCAACAGCGGGAGCACCTTCTTTCGGGTGAATATCAATTGGTATACCTCTTCCATTATCCTCAACTGACATAGAGTTATCTTTGTGAAGTGTGACGTTAATTTGGGTGGCATATCCGGATACAGCTTCGTCAACACTATTATCGATTACCTCTTGTGCAAGATGGTTAGGGTTTTCAGTATCTGTATACATGCCTGGGCGTTTTTTAACTGGCTCAAGGCCAGTAAGAACTTCTATCGAGGATGCGTCGTAATTGGACATATTTTTGATTAGCTTAAACTGGCAAACATCATACCAAAAAAAAGCCCCAAAAAATGGGGCTTTTCTCTATATAACAATAGATTTACATCATGCCAGGCATACCACCGCCCATGCCGCCCATATCAGGCATTGCAGGAGCAGATTCTTGTGGCATATCTGTAATCATTGCTTCAGTAGTAATCATGAGTCCAGATATACTAGCTGCGTGTTGCAGAGCTGCACGAGCGACTTTAGTTGGATCAAGTATACCCATCTTAAGCATATCACCATAGTCTTCTGTTGCAGCATTGTAGCCATAATTGTCTTTGCCATTAAGAACTTCATTTAAGACAACAGAGGCTTCTCCACCACCATTTGTTACAATCTGTCTCAAAGGTGTTTCTAGCGCTCGTCTACAGATACTAATTCCTACATCTTGGTCACTGTTATCACCCTTGATTTTATCTAAGGAAGAGATAGCACGAACAAACGCTACACCACCACCAGGAACAACACCTTCCTCAACAGCAGCACGAGTTGCATGAAGAGCATCATCAACAAGATCTTTTTTCTCTTTCATTTCAAATTCAGTTGCAGCGCCTACCTTAATAACGGCAACACCACCTGATAGCTTGGCTAAACGCTCTTGAAGCTTTTCTCTGTCATAGTCTGAGCTGGTTGCATCAATTTGAGTTTTGATTTGACCAATCCTAGCAGAAATATTCTTTTTAGCGCCTGCACCATCAATTACCGTAGTATTATCCTTACCAATTTCTACACGCTTGGCAGTACCTAATTGATCTTCAGTGATTCCTTCAAGAGATAAACCAACCTCCTCAGAGATTACTGTACCACCCGTAAGTACAGCGATGTCTTCAAGAATCGCTTTACGGCGGTCGCCAAAACCTGGAGCTTTAACTGCGGCTACCTTAACAATTCCACGCATATTATTAACAACAAGAGTTGCCAAAGCTTCTCCTTCAATATCTTCTGCAATGATTAATAATGGCTTGCCAGCCTTTTGAACCGCCTCAAGGGCAGGCAAAAGGTCACGAATATTCGAAATTTTTGCGTCATGTAACAGAATTGAAGGATGTTCTAAATCAGCAGTCATTGATTCCTGATTGTTGATAAAGTAGGGTGAAAGATATCCACGATCAAACTGCATTCCTTCTACAACATCTAACTCATTCTCAAGAGTTGAACCTTCTTCAACGGTAATAACACCTTCTTTTCCAACTTTTTCCATCGCCTCTGCAATAATAGCACCTACAGACACATCAGAGTTTGCTGAAATAGTACCGACTTGAGCGATTGAATCGCTATCTTTGCATGGCTGTGATGATTTTTGAAGCGTTGCAACGACAGCTTCAGTTGCCTTATCGATGCCTCTCTTAAGATCCATTGGGTTCATTCCTGCTGCAACAGATTTGACACCTTCAGAAATCAATGATTGTGCTAACACCGTTGCTGTTGTAGTGCCATCTCCAGCTATTTCATTGGTTTTAGAAGCAACCTCTTTAACCATTTGTGCGCCCATATTT
>CAZEAO010000031.1:0-12712 GCA_964510245.1 uncultured Piscirickettsiaceae bacterium
GTGCCAACATCAAAACCAAGGTAGGTTTTGATTGTCATTGGAGTTGTTGAAAGAGTTCATAGCCGACATACCCATCTGCTACAAAGCCAATGTCGGATTGGAACATTCTGGTGGCTTTACTCGTTTTAGGCCCTAACTTTCCGTCAGGTGTTCCAGTGTCATAGCCCAATAAATTCAAGGTGTTTTGAATTTGCATTATCTCTAAACTGCTGAGAGGAGGCTCGTCCAGTGGCTTAGCAGATAGTCTCCCTGCACCATTAAGCCTGTCAGATAAGTGCGCTACTGATAGAGCGTATTTGGTCGAGCGGTTCCACTTCATGATTACATCAAAGTTTCTATAAACTAAAAATGAGGGTCCTTTGTGTCCCATTGGAACAATCAAAGAGGCTTGAAAGTCAGAACTTGGAAGGGTTGCACCATTGCCCCTAAGAACGCCAAGTGCTGCCCACTCGTTTACCGTCTTTTTAATGTCTAAACCAGTCAAGCTGTAATCAAAGTTTTTGGGAATTAAAGCTTCACGTCCCCATTTTTCACGTGTAACCCATCCATTTTTTTTCAGAAAATTTCCAGCACTTGCGTAGATGTCTTCTTTGTCATTCCAGAGGTCGACTTTGCCGTCATTGTTTGCATCAACTCCATAAGCGAGTACATTAGTTGGCATAAATTGAACAGCACCTATGGCACCAGCCCAAGAACCGGTTGCGTCAATTGGAATTGTTTTTTTATCCATAAGTTTTAAGGCAGCAATTAGTTCTTTTGTAAAGAATTTAGAGCGTCTCGGTTCATAGGCAAGAGTAGCCAAAGATTGAATTAGGATTTCTTTGCCCATATAGTTTCCGTAATTACTCTCTAGACCTAAAAAGGCAACAATAACATGGGCCGGTACGCCGTATTTTTGTGAGGTCGTGTTGAGCAATGAGGCGTTTTGATTTAATGTATCATTTCCATTATTGATGCGTGTTTTAGTAACTCTTTTGTTGAAATAGTGCCAAAAGTTTTGACTAAACTCAGCTTGAGAGCTGTCAGATTTGAGAATATCAAGGTTTGGTGTGAGACCAGAAAATGCTTGGTCAATAGTTGATTTGGAGACGCCTTGCTCGATCGCAGATTTTCGAACCTGGTCTAAAAAGTCATCAAATGAGCCTGAATTTGCAAAAACGCTTGTTGAAAGAAAAACAAGACAAAAGAATCTAAAAAACATATGTAAATTATAATGAGTAAATACTATCTTATTTTAATTAATCTAACTCAAGATGTCGACCTATAAGCCACTAGCCGAAATATTAAGGCCCACCGAGTTGAGTGAATTTGTTGGTCAACAACATTTATTAGATTCTGACAAGCCAATCGGAAAGGCTTTAAATGACAACCAACTTCACTCCATGATTTTGTGGGGGCCTCCAGGAGTTGGTAAGACAACACTAGCGAAAATAATCTGTAGCCAAACGGGAGCCCACTTTGAGGAGATATCAGCAGTTCTTGATGGGGTCAAAGAGCTAAGAAATATCGTCAAAAATGCTGTGCTATATAGGCAAAATGAAAAAAACACAATTTTATTTGTTGACGAGATTCATCGATTTAATAAAGCACAACAGGATGCTTTTTTACCGCACATAGAGTCTGGCCTTTTAACTCTAATTGGTGCTACAACTGAAAACCCATCATTTGAAATCAACTCGTCTTTGCTCTCTAGAACAAGGGTCTATATTCTTCATAAACTGAGTGATGTTGAGCTGGAACTTATTGCATTAAAGGCGATGAAGAGTGAAAACATAAATCTTGGCAATGACGGATCCTTGTCATTGATTATCGAAAATAGTAATGGTGACGCTCGCAGATTAATCAATATTATTGAACAGTTAGCTAAAAATGATGGCAAGAGACTCAATAAACAAGATGTTTTGAAAATACTTCAAAAGAAGCTGAGCAGTTTTGATAAAGGGGGTGATATTTATTACCAGCAACTTTCAGCCTTTCATAAGTCTGTAAGAGGGTCATCTCCAGATGGTGCACTTTATTGGATGGCTAGAATGATTGTGTCAGGTTGTGACCCAAAAATCATTGCTAGAAGGCTTCTTGCAATTGCTTCTGAAGACATAGGAAACGCTGATCCCAGGGCACTTCAGATTGCAGTTAACGCATGGGATGTTTATGAGCGTTTGGGTGACAAAGAAGGTAATCGTGCAATCGCACAAGCAGCTGTATTTTGTGCATGCGCACCAAAATCAAATGCCGTGTACAGTGCCTTTAATGCTGCAATTGAATCTGCAAAAGAAACTAATGATTTAGAGGTTCCTGTCCATCTTAGGAATGCACCAACAAAACTACTTAAGGAGTTGGGACATGGACAGGGCTATCGTTACGCACATAACGAGCCAGGTGCTACAAGTAAAGGACAAACTTATTTTCCAGACGAGATGGGAGAAAAAATATATTACGAGCCCACTAATAGGGGTCTAGAGATTAAAATTAAAGAAAAACTGGACCAACTTAGATCAGGCTTATGAGCGTGCTTTTATCCATAGCAAGTATTGGTATCGGAGCCACAGTTGGTGCTTCATGCAGATACTATATAGGCATAATTTCAGCTCAATATTTTGGAAATGAGTTCCCCTACGGGACATTAATTTCAAATATTATTGGCTCATTTATTGCAGGCATTTTAATTGTGCTTGTCCTAGAGAAGCTTTTTATAAGCGAGTCATACCGACTTATGCTTCTCGTAGGTCTCGCAGGTTCGTTAACAACTATGTCTGCCCTGTCTATAGAGTCTGTTGAAATGCTGAGCGGAGGTCATTATTCTCAAGCGCTGACTAATATTGTCTTGAACTTAGCACTTTCACTTTTGGCTGCAAGTCTTGGAGTTATAGCTACAAAATACTTGTTTAATTTAGCTTAGGTAGTGCTATGATTTTTTCAATTTCATCTAAAAGCGTGGATGAGACATTGATTCCAAACTCTTTATCGAGTTCTCGAATACATGTGGGGCTTGTCACATTAATCTCAGTAATATAGTCGCCGATGACATCAAGTCCAACAAAAACAAGCCCTTTCTCAATCAGCATTGGAGCAATTTGAGCACAAAGATATCGATCTCTCTCAGACAAGGGTTGTCCGACACCCTTTGCTCCTGCCGCAAGATTTCCTTTAAAGTTTCCTTCAGCTGGCAGTCTAGCCAGAGCATAATCAACCGGCTTGCCATTAATTAATAGGATTCGCTTATCGCCATCTTTTATTTCAGGCAAAAACTCTTGTGCCAAAATATAGCGACTTTGATGGTTAGTCAGTTTATTAAGTATTTCATGAGTGTTTTTGTCATCTCTTGAGAGCTTGAAGATGTCTTTTCCGCCCATTCCATCTAAGGGCTTCACAACAACCGTATTTGTTTCATGAATAAATGCTTCAAGTTTTTCAATTTTTGAGCTAACCAGTGTTTTTGGAATACAGTCTGGAAAATTTAAAGAAAACAGTTTTTCATTGGCGTCTCTGAGTGAGCTGGGTTTGTTGACAACTAAAACGCCTTCAGACTCAAGCTTTTCTAGAAGATAGGTTGCATAAATATAGTCCATATCAAATGGAGGGTCTTTTCGCATGAATACCACGTCTAGAGCACCTAAATTAGCGGCTTTTGAGTTTTCAGTGTTATACCAATTTATTTCAGAATCTATTACACTTGTCTTTTTTAAGAATGCGCTGACCAGTCCATCATCATAAAACATATCATGACTGTCAAAAGTGTGTATTTCCCAGCCTCGTTTCTGTGCTTCTAGCATCATCGCAAAAGAAGAGTCTTTGTTTGGCTTGATGTTAGAAATATCGTCCATCAATACGCCTAGTCGAATTGGCTTCATCGGCATATTATAAAGTAATCAGATTGATTAATAGTGCACATGACGGGCAAAAAAATGTTGAATTGGCGAGGTTTTGGGCGTATAATTTCGCCTCTTTAGTGCGGGGTGGAGCAGCATGGTAGCTCGTCGGGCTCATAACCCGAAGGTCATAGGTTCAAATCCTATCCCCGCTACCAATTTAGACCCCCTCTTTTGGGGGTTTTTATTAGGAGTTTTTGTGGCAAAGATAGCGGACAAAGTGCTTTCAATTCTTAACCCAAGTGTACAAAACTTGGGCTATGAGCTGCTGGGCGTTGAATATGTTCCAAGCGGGAAGCATTCTGTATTAAGATTGTATATTGACTCAGAGAAAGGCATTGGAGTAGATGATTGTGAGGTTGTTTCACGTCAAGTTAGTGCCATAATGGATGTAGAAGATCCCATTAGTGGTCAGTACAATCTAGAAGTGTCTTCTCCAGGGATTGAGAGGCCGTTATTTAGCATTGCTCATTACGTGCGTTTTTTAGGGCACGATGCTTGTGTTAGAACGTATAGACCTATTGAAGGTAGAAGAAAATTTACTGGGGCTATTGGAAGCGTAAGCGAAAAAAATAATTCGCTAGAGTTAGTGACAGAACTGGGTTCTATTAATTTAGATTTAGACTTAATTGAAAAAGCAAATTTAGTTGCTCATTTTTAGGAGAGGCTGATGGATGGCAAAGAGTTATTTTTAATGATTGAGGCAATCTCAAATGAAAAAAACATCACTAAAGAGGATGTTCTAGAGTCGTTGGAAGAGGCACTAGCGGTTGCAACAAAGAAGCGAAGCAACATAGAAGTACGTGTTGAGGTTGATAGACACTCAGGAGAGTTTAAGACGTTCAGGCAATGGCGAGTCATTGAAGATGGCGAAAAGTTTGTAGATGATGACGGAACAATGTTTGATCCGGAGTTACACATTTATCAAGCTGACTCAAATGGATTGAGCGTTGATGAGTTTGTTGAGGAGCCAATGGAGTCTCTAGAGTTTGGCAGAATTGCAGCACAAGTCGCTAAACAGGTGATCATTCAAAAGGTTCGTGAGGCGGAAAGAACGGTAGTGGTCGACAACTATTCTGAGCGAGTCGGTGAAGTTGTTATGGTTAATGTCAAAAGAGTTGATAGAGGAAATGTTTATGTTGATATGAGCGGTATCGATGGCATGATTTCAAAATATGATTTGATTCCTAATGAGTCCATAAGAAAAAATGACCGTTTAAGAGCCTACATTAAAGAAGTTAAGTCAACTCCTCGAGGTGCACAGATCTTTTTAAGTCGAACTGTGAACGAGATGATGATTCAGCTTTTTGAAATGGAGGTTCCGGAAATTAGTGAGGGCGTTATTGAGATTAAAGCTGGAGCAAGAGATCCTGGTCTTCGTTCAAAGCTGGCTGTCAAAGCCAAAGATAAGCGTATCGATCCGATAGGCTCATGCATTGGAATGAGGGGAGCTAGGGTGCAGGCTGTCTCTAATGAGCTTAATGGTGAACGTGTCGATATTATTCTATGGGATGATGATCCTGCTCAATTTGTAATTAATGCCATGGCTCCTGCAGAGGTGAGTTCTATTGTCGTTGATGAGGACAAAAGGTCAATGGATATAGCAGTCGAAGAGGAACAGTTGGCACTTGCTATTGGCAGAGGTGGACAAAATATTAAATTGGCAAGTAAGCTTTCTGGGTGGAAGCTGAATGTCATGTCTCTGAATGATGCAGACGAAATGCAGGCTCAAGAGATTAAAAAAACAGGAGAAAAGCTTGCTGAAAAGCTTGGTGTTGATGCTGAGGTTGCAGGAGTTTTGATTGATGAGGGCTACACCAGTTTGGATGATATTGCTGAAGCTGATGCAGAAACTCTTACTAAGATTGAGGAGTTTGACTCGGAGATGGTAGATGAGCTTCAAGAAAGAGCTCAGGACGCACAGCTTGTAAAAGCTTTAAGTGATGCTGAGGCAACTGAAATTTTGCTTTCTGTAGAAGGCGTTGATGATTCACTGGCATCAGCCTTGGTTGATGCTGAAATTAATACGGTAGATGATTTGGCGGAGCTTTCAATTGTTGAGTTGTTGGAGATTCAAGATATTGGAAATGATAGCGCCTCTGCTGTTATCATGGCAGCCAGAGAAAAGGAAGGCTGGTTTGACTAGTTTGTATTAGTGATTAGTTTAAACGATATTCGTTTATAGGTAGAAATATGGCACATACAGTTGAAAGTTTATCAAAATTACTCAAAAAATCACCTGAGCAAGTTATTGCGATTTTGACTGCAGCTGGCATTTCTGGCAAAACCGTAGATTCAAATATTTCAGCTGAAGAAAGACAGATATTGATGTCAAGTTTGAGCAGACGCTCCGCAACAAAGTCCAGTATATCAGTATCAAGAAAAACCACAAAGTCTGTTCCAACTTCATCTTCTGGTGGGGTTAAGATACAGGTTAAAAAGAAGCGTGAGGTTACTCAAAATAATGAGTCCAATCAAATTGATAACGATGCTGCATTAAAGGCTAGGGAGGCTTTGGAAGCAGGCAGAATCGCCGAACAAAAGGACGAGGAGAGAGACGCAAGGCGAAACGATATGGTTCGCCAGCAAAAGATAAGAAATGAAGAATTACAGGCTCAAAAATCTCAAAAAGAGCTAGCTGAAAAAGAAGATCTAGAAAGAAGAAATAAGGAGAAGCTTGAAGCTGAAAAAACAAAAGAAAAAAAGAAGGGTCCAAAGAGGCTTAGGTCTGCTCCAGAACCTGAGCAAAAGCGCAAAGAGCTTCATGTTGCAAAGCACAACCCCAACAGAAAACTTAAGAAGAAAGAGAGAACAAAAATTTCACAAAAAATGCAAGAAGAGCAGGCTCAACATGGTTTTCATATGCCTGTTGAGCCAATAAAGCATGAAGTATTAATACCCGAAACAATAAAAATATCTGAGCTAGCACTTAAGATGACTACTAAGGCTGGTGAAGTCCTTAAAGTGATGATGGGGATGGGTGTTATGGCAACACTCAATGATGTGATTGACCAAGACACAGCAATTCTAGTTGTTGAAGAGATGGGACACACGCCTATAGCTAGTAATGAGGAAACGGTGGAAGACAGCCTTGTTCAAGACTCTAATGATAATGTTGAGTTTGCCCCAAGGCCTCCAGTGGTAACAATTATGGGCCATGTTGACCATGGAAAGACTTCGTTGTTAGACTATATTCGTAATTCTAAAGTGGCATCAGCGGAGGCAGGAGGCATTACGCAGCATATCGGTGCATATCAAGTTGAACAAAATGGCAGCTTGATTACTTTTATTGATACCCCTGGGCACGCTGCGTTTTCAAAAATGCGACTTAGAGGGGCGTCAGCAACCGATATTGTTGTATTGGTAGTAGCAGCAGATGACGGAGTAATGCCTCAAACTATTGAGTCAATTAAACATGCAAAAGATTCTAACGTGCCTATTATCGTTGCGATTAATAAAATAGACAAAGAAGGTGCAGAAATCGACAAGGTCAAACAAGTTCTCTCTAATCATGATGTTATTGCTGATGAATGGGGTGGTGATGTACTAATGGTCGGAGTTTCAGCACTTACTGGTGAAGGTATTGACGAGCTTTTGGAGAGTATTACTTTGACTGCCGAAATGGCAGAGATTAGTGCAGTTGTTGATAAACCAGCAAGTGGAGTTGTTCTTGAGGCTCGATTAGACAAAGGGCGCGGCAAAGTAACAACGGTTCTTGTTCAGTCCGGAACTCTAAAAAAAGGAGATATTGTTATTGCCGGACTTGAATTTGGCAAGGTTAAACAGATTATTGATGATAACGGCAAGCCTATTAATCAAGCAGGGCCTTCAAAGCCAGTTGAAATTCTAGGGCTTTCAGGGGTTCCAGAATCAGGTGCCGAGGTTTTGGCAGTTGAAAGCGAGAGAAAAGCAAAAGAAGTTGCTGAATTTAGAAAAACAAAAGATAGAGAAACCAAGCTTCAAAAGCAACAAGCTGAAAAGATGGATAACTTCTTCTCAAAAATGGAAGACGGCGAAATTTCAACTGTCAATGTGTTGATTAAGTCCGATGTAAGGGGTTCATCACAGGCTCTTGTAGAAGCGTTAGAAGAGCTTTCAACTGAAGAAGTTAAAGTTAAAGTTATATCTTCAGGCGTTGGGGCAATTAACAACACCGACATTTCATTAGCTAGTACTTCTGATGCTATTGTTCTTGGATTTAATGTTAGAGCAGACGCAGTTGCAAGAAAGTCAGCGGATACGGAGAGTGTTAGAATTGAGTATTACAGCATTATCTATAACTTGATTGATGATATGAAATCAATTATGGGTGGAATGCTGAGCCCAGAGTTTAGTGAAAATATTATTGGAATTGCTGGAGTCAAGGATGTGTTCAGGTCGCCCAAGTTCGGAGATATTGCTGGATGTATAGTTGAAGAAGGCGTAGTTAGGAAAGACAGCCCAATCCGTGTTTTGCGAGACAGTGTCGTGATATATGAGGGTGAGCTTGAGTCGTTGAGGCGCTTTAAAGACGATGTTAAAGAAGTTAAGTCTGGAACAGAGTGCGGCATTGGTGTATTGAACTACACAGATGTGCAGCCTGGCGATCAGATTGAGGTCTTTGAGCGAATTGAGCGTGCTCGTTCAATCTAAGGGGTCATGCTAGATGCCACAACAGGTAAGCTTTAGAACAGAAAGAGTTAATGAGTTGATTAAGCGAGAACTTGTTAACTTGCTTTCACAAGACACTAAAGACCCTAGATTAAAAGAAGTTGTAATTACTGACGTTATTGTGAGTAGGGATTTAACAAGTGCAAAGGTTTTTTTCTCTGTTGACGATGAGTCTCTAAATAAAGTCACTCCTCTGCTCAATAAGGCAAGTGGTTTTTTTCGAATGTCTTTATCAAAATCATTAGAATTAAGACATACCCCGTCACTTAAATTTATTTATGACGCAGCTCCAAATACTGGAGCTCGAATGGATGACCTTTTAAGTAAGCTTTAATTGTTAGCCAATGTCTAAACGGAATAAAAAAGGCAGAGACATTGATGGAGTTTTGATTTTAGACAAGGCAAGTGGATGTAGTTCGAATGCCGCTTTACAAGACATTAAGCGCCTGTTTGGTGCAAATAAAGCAGGTCATACAGGTAGCCTTGATCCCTTAGCGAGCGGTCTTCTGCCTGTCTGTCTAGGACAGTCAACCAAAGTCGCACAATTCTTACTTAATGAAGACAAGCAATATTTTGTAAGGGGCAAGCTAGGTCAAATAAGCAATACTGGAGACTCTGAGGGCGAGCTAAATGAATACGGCCCTACAAAAGACATTGATGAGAGTGTTGTAAAGAACACCTTAAAGGAATTTGTAGGTGCTATCAACCAAGTTCCACCAATGTTTTCAGCACTTAAAATAAACGGTACGCCTCTATATAAGCTTGCAAGAAAAGGCCTAGAGGTTGAAAGAAAGGCAAGAAAAGTGAACATCTATGAAATACAATTTATTAACTTAGAAAATGACATTTTGTCTCTAGAAGTATCTTGTTCAAAGGGCACCTATATTCGAACACTCATTGAAGACATCGGAAAATCTTTAGGTTGTGGCGGCCATGTTGTTGAATTAAGAAGAACTGGTTTTGCTCACCTTGACATTTCTCAAGGAAAAACCTTTGAAGATCTTAAAGGTATGAGTGCTGATGAATTAGACTTTCTTCTAATTGAGCCAGATGAAATGTTGCCAAACTTTAAGTCTGTTTATTTGGACTATCAGAAGTCTTGCGATATAAAGCTTGGAAGAAAAATAAAATGTAGTGAATTTAATGATGTTCAAAAAGTTAAACTTTACGATGCAAATAAAAAATTTATTGGAGTTGGTGAAACTAACAACTTATCTGAGGTATTGCCTAAGCGGTTATTTGTTTGAGATTTAAGTTAACAATTATAGGAGGAAAATGAAGGTTTTAATAGTGGGTTCTGGTGGAAGAGAGCACGCACTTGCTTGGCAGTGTTCTCAATTTGATGAAGTGCAGCATGTGTTCGTGGCGCCAGGTAATGCAGGCACTGCTATAGAAAATAAAGTATCAAACGTTAATATTGCTTCTGAGAATATTGTCGAGTTAATTTCATTTGCCAAAGAAGAATCCATTGATATTACTATTGTTGGACCCGAAGCACCTTTGGTAATTGGAATTGTTGATGAATTTTTAGCTGAGGGACTTGCTATATTTGGACCATCTAAAGTGGCTGCACAGCTTGAAGGATCTAAAGCATTTTGTAAAGATTTCCTAGAGAGAAACGATATCCCTACTGCCTACTATAAAGTTTTTACTGAAACCAAGTCAGCTATTGAATATGTTAATGAAAAGGACCTTCCAATTGTCATTAAGGCTGATGGGCTTGCTGCTGGTAAGGGTGTTATTATCGCCAATACATTGAGTGAGGCAACTCATGCAATTAACGATATGCTTGAAGATAATCGCTTTGGTGAGGCCGGATCGAGAGTAGTTATTGAAGAGTTTTTAGAGGGTGAAGAAGCTAGCTTTATTGCGATGGTTGATGGAAGCAATATTCTGCCAATGGCTACTTCTCAAGATCACAAAGCAAGAGATAATGGAGACAAAGGCCCAAACACAGGGGGAATGGGGGCGTATTCTCCAGCACCTATTGTGAATCAATTGGTATTTAAAAACACCATGGAAAGAGTAATAAGACCAACTGTTGATGCCATGAAAAATGAAGGAATGCCTTATACAGGATTTTTGTATGCCGGTCTGATGGTTGATAGTAATGGAGGTGTTAAGGTGTTAGAGTATAACTGTAGGTTTGGAGACCCCGAAACTCAGCCAATCATGATGCGTCTAAAGTCAAACCTAGCCAAACTATGTCTTGCGGCAACAGAGAGCTCTTTAGATGCAGTTTCAGCTCAGTGGGATAATCGGACGGCACTAGGTGTGGTAATGGCAGCCAATGGTTATCCAGACTCATATCAAAAGGGCGATGTAATTAGTTTTCCATCAGTCGTACCTAGTTCGAAAATTTTCCATGCAGGTACAAAGTTAAAGGACAATGAAATAATAAGCAATGGCGGTCGAGTTTTATGTGCCACCTCTCTTGGCGATGATCTAAAAGATGCTCAAGAAAAGGCTTATAAACTAGTTAACGAGGTTAACTGGAGTGGTAGTTATTATAGAACAGATATTGGTTTTAAAGGATTCCAGAATTAGTCATGATAGTTATTGGTGTTGATGAGGCAGGAAGAGGGCCTTTAGTTGGAAGTGTGGTTGCTGCTGCGGTTGCTTTACCATTTGGATTTAAACTTGAAGGCCTCACTGACTCTAAAAAATTATCTGAAAAGAGAAGAGAAGATTTGTATTCTAAAATTACAAACGAGTGCTATTGGTCCTGTGCTCAATCCGATAGCCTAGAGATTGATCGAATAAATATTTTGGAAGCCACAATGCTTGCAATGAAAAGATCAGTAGATCAATTGCAGAGCCAACTGAAAAATAATGAAGATGCCTTCAGGGTGCTTGTCGATGGAAATAGGTGTCCTGACATATTAAACTGTAAGGCAATTGTCAAGGGAGATTTATTTGAACCGTCTATTTCAGCTGCCTCGGTCATAGCAAAGGTTACAAGAGATAGGCAAATGATTGAGCTTGATCAAATTTATCCTGAGTATGGTTTTGCAAGGCACAAGGGCTATGGTACAAAAGAACATTTAGAGGCTTTATCAAAGTATGGACCAATCGATGGTCAACATCGCTTCACATTTGCACCAATTGAAAATTTAATCAGAGCCTAGCTCATAGAGTTGTTGGTTTAGTTCTCTTTGTTTAGCCTCTAACTCGGCTTTTTTAGCTTCTAACTCCGCTCTTTTTTCTGCCTCCTCTTTTCTCTTGTTGTCTCTTTCAATTTCTTTAGGAGGTCTCGCCATTAGATAATTAAATAGCTTGACGACCTTCTTCACGTTCTTAGCTTTGCTAGCAATATTGGTTGCGTGCTCTGCCTCTCTTTTTGTGACAGAGCCCATCAGGTAAACAACTCCTCGCTCCGTAAGAACAGACACGTGACTTGGATGAAAGACTTCTTGGTCAAAGAAAAGAGTTTCAATTTGTACAGTAATCACACCATCTTTAGCTCTGTCTAAATAGCTGCTTTTGGGCATCACTTCAACTTCATTTACGATCTGCTCAATTTTTGAAGACTTGCTTTTGACAATACTTTCAAGGTAGTCTCTTGTATTTTCATTTGGAGCCTCACCCGTCATCAAGACCGCCTGGTTGTAGACATTGAAATTAATATGTGCATTTTCTAACATAGGGTCCTTTGCGACCATGTTACCTAAATCTATATATAGCGTTTTATCATCCAATATTTCGCCCATCGTTCTTCGGTCATTGCTCATAGTTGCGACAGTGGTAACAGCAGCAGCCCCTTGAACTATAGGTGAACAAGAACTTAAAATTGAAGAGGTGATGATTATTGCACAGAGGATAATAACTTTTTTCATTAAGTCTCCTTGTTTCTAGTTTGCCAACAACAAACGAATAATTTAACTGTTATTTTAAAGTAGATTCATTTAAAACCCAAACAGAAATATAAATTTAGATAATACTTGCTATTAATTAAGCATAATAATACAAACTATAACTGATTAACTGCTTTATGAGTGGAGTGCTTTATATTGTTGCAACCCCTATTGGTAACCTAGGTGATATTACTGTTAGAGCAATCGAGACCCTCAAGAAGGTTGATACAGTTTTGGCTGAAGATACAAGACACAGTAAAAAACTCCTCGCTCACTATGAAATTAATTCTCCATTAAGGGCTTTTCATGAGCACAATGAGAATGACAAAGTCGATGACA
>CAZEAO010000032.1:0-12611 GCA_964510245.1 uncultured Piscirickettsiaceae bacterium
ATATTAACTCAAGTTTTGTTCTTAAAAGTATATAGAAAATAAATTCCCGAGTTGTCAATATTCTATTCTCGAAAAAGGTCTTTGTCAAAAAAAAATCGATATATTTATTATTAGGACATAATTGCTATCTTCTAATTAAGTTTGATGTATTTTTTTGTTAATTATTTAAACGTTAAAAAAAGATTGTTTACAATTATTGTTAACAATTTTGGCATATAATGAATAAATTCTAATATATTAAATCTACTAATAGAGCTTTTTATAATTATGAATACTGAACTTAATAAAAATTCTGACGAGGTAGTCGATCTAGTTTTTGAGGCAATTCTCAAAAATCGATTAAAACCAGGAGTCAGACTTTCAGAAATATCCTTGCAGGAAGAGTTCGGATATAGCCGCTCTGTTGTAAGACAAGGCTTTGATAAGCTCGTTGACTCTGGACTTTTGCAACATAAAAAGAATCAAGGGGTGAGGGTTGCGTGTCCAACCAAAGAAGAGACCATTCAAATCTATGAAGCTAGAAAAGCGATAGAAAATGCTGTGATATTAATTCTGGTTGAAAAGCATAAGGATCAAAGTTTAGATTTGTCATCCATCGATGAACTGATCTCTGAAGAGAAGCGCCTTCATAAGACGTCTCAGCATGATGAACTCACAAAGCTATCATGCGACTTTCATATTACCTTAGCTGAGCTTTGTGATAATAAGTATATAGTAGAAAGTCTCAAACCTCTTATTCCGCTAAGCACTCTTGCTGCCTCTGTCTACTCAAACCCTGATTCTACTTTTTGCTCTTACGCTGAGCACCGTGACCTAATTCAGGCAATTAAGAGTAATAACTCTAACAAAGCCTCTAAGTCTATTAACAAACATTTAGACCACTGTGTCAAGTCACTTGATTTTGATAAAGCAATAAAAACTAGGAGTTATAGCCACATATTTAGCTAATTATTATGAACAAAAAAGTCATTCAAAGTCTGAGTAATTACCCACGTGATATGACCGGTTACGGGCAACATTTAATCCATCCAAAATGGCCAAACAAAGCAAAAATAGCAGTGCAGTTTGTTTTGAATTATGAGGAGGGTGGAGAAAACTGCATTCTTCATGGCGATGATGCGTCTGAAACTTTCCTTTCGGAAATAATTGGTGCGAGGGCCTACGAAGGCTCGAGACACATGAGTATGGAGTCTATTTACGAGTATGGCTCAAGGGCAGGAGTCTGGAGAATATTAAAGTTATTCAAGGAGTTCAATGTTCCAATTACTATCTTTGCAGTTGGACTGGCGATAGCAAGGAATCGAGAGTTAGCTGACTACCTTGTTGAGCATGACTATGATATTTGTGCTCACGGTTTTAGATGGATAGACTATCAATTTGTTAACGAGGAGGTTGAGCGAGAACACATCACAGACTGTATCTCCATCTTGACTGAGTTTTTAGGTAAGCGACCTGAAGGATGGTATACCGGTAGGAATAGCCCTAACACCAGAAAACTAATTATTGAAGAAGGTGGCTTTCTTTATGATAGTGATGCGTACGATGATGATTTGCCTTATTGGGCAAACGATTTTGATACCGACAAAAAGCACTTAATTATTCCTTACACTCTGGATGCAAACGATATGCGCTTTGCCTCTCCTCAAGGCTTTAATTCTGGCGATCAATTTTTAAATTATTTGAAGGACAGCTTCGATGCGCTATACAAAGAAGGAGAGTTAAGCCCTAAAATGATGTCAGTGGGAATGCATGCTCGAATATTAGGTAGGCCCGGAAGAATAATGGCTATGCGAAAGTTTTTACAATATATCAATACTTTTGATGATGTTTGGCTTTGTACTAGAAGAGAAGTCGCAGATCACTGGTACGATAATTTTTGAAAATACGATATGAAATTACCCTCAGAATTAGCAGAAGAATCTTCGGATAAGTTTTTAGATACTTTCAAAAACATATATGAGCACTCGCCATGGTTTGTAGAGCTATCACTAGAGATTGTTTTGGCTGACGAAAAATACAATAACTTGGAAAAATTTCATGAGTTATTGTCTGAAATCATGCTATCTGCAGATCCCATTATGCAAAACAATTTGATTACTGCACACCCAATGTTGGCAGGCAAAAAGGCGCAAAACAATGAGCTCACTGATTTCTCAACAACTGAACAAAAATCAGCAGGATTAAATGACTGTTCTGATGACGAAATTAAGCTTTTTGAAATGCTTAATGATGAGTATTATTCAAAGTTTAGCTTTCCTTTCATTATGGCTGTTAAAGAGAAAAATAAATCAGAAATTATCTCAAGCTTCATTAAGCGTAAAAATAACTCTAAAGATAAAGAAAGAGCTAATGCTTTAGAAGAAATTAATAAGATAGCCTGGCTTAGAATTAAGGAGATTTATGGAAAATAATGGACTCATTGATGTTGCTTGCTCTGATACTGGGACTAAGGTCATTTATTGTAGTGATGAGTTCTTTGCCGACTCCTCTCGTATGCTTCAACCTAATGAACCAGTCTGGATCGAGGGTAAATATGATGAAAATGGTAAATGGATGGATGGATGGGAAAGCCGAAGAAGAAGAGATGGAAAGGATGATTTTTGCTTTATTCGCTTAGGTTCCAAATCATCAATTAAAAGTTTCAATGTCGATACGAGCCACTTTACTGGAAACTTTGCCCCTGGAATTTCAATTCATGGCTGCTCTGTTCCAGGAGGAACTACGGATGATCGCGTTGTTGATGGTACTGCTGTTTCAGAGTGGTTTGAACTCCTCTCGAAGAATGACCTTAAGGGTGATTCTCACAATAAATTTGAATGCAATGAAAAGAATCCAATTACGCATTTAAAAATTACTCTTCATCCAGATGGAGGCATCGCTAGATTGAGAGCTTATGGAGAGGCTTGGACCGAAATTAGAGACTCCAGTTTTGATGGAACCAATGTGCTTTCCAAAGAGAGTGGTGCAAGAGCAATTTTTGCGAATGACGAGCATTTCGGCTGCCTGAGCAATATTTTGGAAAGACATGAGCCATTGAGTATGGCTGATGGATGGGAGACAAGAAGAAGAAGAGTGCCGGGCAATGACTGGGGCGTTCTCGCACTTGCAAAGCCAGCCTTGGTAGATGAAATTATTGTTGACACTAAATTCTTTAAAGGAAATTTTCCAGATACTATTTCTATTTCAACAGCCAATATTTATGATGACAAAGAGAGTAGCATAATCAAAAGTAGCAGTTCATGGAAAAAGCTGCTCGAAAGAAAAAAGCTTGGTATGGATCAAATTCATGTCTTTAAAAAGAGTGAAATTTTGCACAATGAGCCGTTTACCCATGTGCGAATTGATATCTATCCAGATGGCGGAATTGCTCGATTGAAACTTATTGGTAAATTTACTTAATTATGAAAAAAATCACACTTATTCCTGAAGAATTAACTGCTGAGAACTTTACTGATTTTGGGGAGGTTGTCTCAATTCAAAGTAAAGATTCTAGGACTATTAATGACGGATTTGCTGAAAAATATCCCGACATTGCTTCGCTTGACACGAATGAAGATGGGGGTACAGCAAGTGTTCATATATTCGTCGCTAAAAGTAGGGTGTTTCCTCTTCATATTTCAATGCTAGAAAAGCATCCATTCTTTAGTCAAACTTTTATACCTAGACATTCTTCACCATTTTTAGTGGTTGTAGCACCCCCAGCTAAAACACCTTCTATCGAAAACATAAAGGCCTTTATAACGAATGGAGAGCAAGGGGTTAATTATTCTCGAGGCGTTTGGCATTTTCCTCTCATCAGTATCGAAGATAATTCACAGTTTATAGTGATTGATAGAAAACATAACGAGAGCACTGATTCGATTGAGCAGTGCCAGGAAGTCGCTCTTGATGATGTCAATGTAATACTGGAGTTAGGCTCATGATGAATTTATACTTAATTGATTGGCTAAGTCTTTCTTTGAAGCTTCTTCATGTAATCGCTGGAATAGCATGGATTGGGGCCTCTTTTTACTTTAACTGGCTTGAAAACAAACTTAACCGCGTAAAAAATAGAGATGAAATCGCTGGACATTTATGGGCTGTCCACGGTGGCGGTTTTTATTACTTGGAGAAATACAAAAAGTACCCCCAAACTCTTCCAGAGCCTCTCCATTGGTTTAAGTGGGAAGCCTACTTCACCTGGATCTCTGGAATTTTACTGTTAGCAGTCATTTATTACTTCAATGCAAGCACCTATCTATTAGCCAGCGATAGTTCTATTTCATCAACATTTGGAGTTCTCTCCAGTCTATTGGGCCTGTTGATTTTTTGGTTAATTTATGACCTGCTATGCAAGTCAAATTTAGTCAACAAGTCATCTATATTTATGGGCATTATCTTCGTTGTAATTTCTGTAAGCGCATATCTCTACAGTACTGTTTTTAATCCAAGAGCTGTATACATGCAGATTGGAGCAATGATTGGAACCGTCATGGTTGCTAACGTCTTTTTTGTCATTATTCCTGTTCAAAAGAAACTAGTTGCCGCCTGTGAAACCTCAACTGAAGTTAGCAAGGAGCTTGGCTTGAAGGGATATACACGTTCTCGACATAATAATTACTTTACATTACCAGTTCTTTTTATGATGATTAGCGGTCATTATCCAGCGATATATAGTGGGGATTATGGCTGGTTAGTGTTAATAGCAATAGTTGGTATCCTGGTAATGGTACGTCATTATTTTAACTTGAGAGGAGTAGGTCAAGCCAAAAATAGTCTAATCGCACTAATAGTAGTCTCAATTTTGGCTCTTATATACGCTCTAGCACCTTCCCAGAATAAAGTTCAAAGTCAGGATTCTGTTAGCATTGCCGAAGTACAGGTTATTATTGATAAGCATTGCGTCAGTTGCCATGCCTCTGAACCCTCCAGTAAAATCTTTGCAGTAGCTCCAAATGGCTTTATGATTGAAACAAAAGAGCAAATTATTGCTCACAAAGACCAGATATATCAACAAGCTGTTTTATCCAACGCCATGCCATTAGGAAATAATACAAATATGACTGATGAAGAGAGAGACAAGTTGAGAATATGGGCAGAGTCAAAATGATGAGTAATAATTTCTTTCGAGGAGATATTTATCACTGCATTGAAAACAATGGCGATATAGAGCCAATATTTGTTGCAGATGGATTGATGGTTGTGGATAGTACATCCGGAAGAATTATTGATATTGGCAGCTACTCAGTTCTAAAAGAAACTTGGGACACTTCTGAACAATTAGTTCATTTTAAAGATCGTTTAATCATGCCAGGTTTTATTGATACACATGTTCATTATCCTCAGTATAAGGTCATTGCATCCTATGGAACTAGCCTATTGGAATGGCTGAATAAATATACCTTTATAGAGGAACAAAAATTTTCTGATAGGAGCTATGCCGATCAAATAGCTAACCTATTTTTAGATGAGCTTATCAAAAACGGCACGACAACTGCAATGACTTTTTGTAGCTCGTTTAAGGTGTCGGTTGATGCATTCTTTAATGCTTCAGAAAAAAGAAACCTGAGGATGATTGCTGGAAAGGTAATGATGGATCGAAATGCTCCTGAAGGGCTATGTGATAACTCAAAGGAAAGCTATTTAGAGTCCAAGGAGCTGATCGAAAAATGGCACAATAGAGGGCGATTGAGCTATGCAGTAACGCCAAGATTTGCAATAACTTCATCAGAATCCCAACTGAAGCAGGCCGCAAGGTTATTAAATGAATTTCCCGATAGTAATGGCCAAAAAGGAGTCTTGCTTCAGACTCATCTTAATGAAAATGATGAGGAAATTAAATGGGTCAAAGATTTGTTTCCAGAGTCTAAAAACTATTTTGGTGTTTATGACGATTATGGAATAACAGGAAGGAATTCAGTTTTTGGACACTGTATACACAACGCTGATGAGGAGTATCAAAGAATATCTGAGACAGGCTCGAAGGTTTCATTGTGTCCGACCTCAAATCTTTATTTAGGAAGCGGATTATTTGACCTTGAAAAATTAGAGAGTTATGGTATTGATGTTTCATTGGCATCAGATGTAGGTGGAGGCGATAGTTTCTCAATGTTTCAAGTAATGAATGAAGCCTACAAAGTGTGTCGAATGAATGATTTTAATTTGGATCCAGTAAAGGCCTTTTATTTAACTACATTGGGAGCAGCAAAGGTCTTAAATTTAGATGACTGTATTGGTAATTTTGAAGTAGATAAAGAGGCTGATTTTATTGTAGTCGATATAAATGCATCCGAAATAATAAGCCAAAAAAATAAAATATCAGAAAGCATTAATGACACACTATTCAATTTAATGACTTTGGGAGATGATAGACTGATTGATGAAGTTTATATTCTGGGCAAAAGAACTTTTAAAAAATAAGGACAAGCTATGGGAAAACTTACTACACACATACTAGACACATCACTGGGCTCTCCTGCTCAAGGCGTTGAAATAAAGCTTTTTATACGAAATGACTCTTCACTTGAACTCATAAAATCAGTTCAAACTAATCAAGATGGGCGTTGTGATGAACCTTTGTTGTCTGGAAGTGAATTAGAGGAGGGATGCTATGAAATTGAATTTTTAATCGATCAATATTATTCAAACAAAGGTATCGAGTGCCCTTTTTTGAAAGATGTCGTGATTCGTTTTTATATTTCGAATAGCGATGAAAACTATCATGTCCCGTTATTAATATCACCCTACGGCTACTCAACTTATCGAGGAAGTTAGTGAAAATTTTATTAAATCAGAGTTTCAATCCATGTGACCTTGGAGAAATAAATCCAAACACAACTGTTCTCGAGTGGCTGAGAAGCAATCAGTTGGTTGGAACTAAGGAGGGTTGTGCTTCTGGAGACTGTGGAGCATGCACTGCAGTAGTGGGAGAGCTTGAAGTAATTAATCAAAAAACTGTTATTCGATATAAGAGTATCAATACATGTATTGCACTTGCATATTCACTCATTGGCAAACATTTGATAACTGTGGAAGGATTGTCAGATGGCGATAATCTTCACCCTGTCCAAACAGCAATGGTTACAGAAAATGGCTCCCAGTGTGGATTTTGTACACCTGGATTCGTAATGTCATTGTTTGCGATGTACCATAATGAGAAGACAATAAATGTAACAAAAATTAATGATGCTTTGTCTGGTAATTTGTGTAGATGTACAGGCTATAAGCCGATTATTTCAGCTGCATTTATTGCCTTTAATGAAAAAAATCATGGAGCTTTGGATTTTTACGAAAAAAATAAAGCTCAGCTAATAGAGGTACTAAAAAAGCTGAGTGACACAAAAAATATCAATCTGAAATTCAAAAATGGCAATAAGAAAATACTATTTGATGCGCCATCTGATTTAGGGTCTTTATCGCAAATTCTTTCAAAAAATCCAAATGCAAATATTGTCGCGGCTGGGACTGACTTAAATCTTGAAATTACTCAGTCTATGAAAGAGTTTGCTCATATAGTTAGCGTAAATAGAGTCTCCGAGCTTAAGCAGATTGATGAGAAAGACTCTGAAATTGAAATCGGCGCCGCGGTCAGTTATGAAGAAGCAAAAACGACATTAATCAAGTACTGGCCTGATTTGGACAACTTTCTACAGCGCTTTGCATCGCTACCTATAAAAAACTGGGCTACTATTGGGGGTAATATTGCTAATGCCTCACCGATTGGAGATATGGCACCAGTTCTTATAGCGCTTGATTCAAAATTAAAGCTCAAAAAGGGGGATTTGAGTCGCGTTATCAAATTGGAGGATTTCTTTATAAGTTATAAAAAAACTCTACTAAAATCCTCAGAATTTATTGAAAGTATTTTGATTCCAAAACCCTCCGATGAAGACAGACTTATTACCCACAAAATATCAAAAAGATACGAAGATGATATTTCAGCTGTATGCATGGCAATCAACGTTAAAAGTGAAAAATCTATACCGCGCTCAGTAAAGATTGGTTTAGGGGGTATGTCAGGAATACCACAAAGAGCGATCAAGCTAGAGAAGGCATTTATAGAGAATTGGGACAAAGATGAATTAGTTTCTGTCGCATATCAAGCTTTAAGTAGAGAGTTTACTCCATTCTCTGATGTGAGAGCGTCATCAGAATTCCGCCTAAGGGTGAGTGCTGGTCTAGTAAAAAAGTCTTCGTTGATTTTGAAAGGTTACCCTGTTGAAGACCTTGCTCATTACTCAGAATTGAAAACATAAGGAGTCTATAAAATTAATTATCAAGGAAAAAACTCGGATCAACTAAACAGTGCTGTTGGACTCCCTCTAGAGCACGATAGCGCTCTAATGCATGTCCAAGGAAGTGCCAAATATATTGATGATGTTGCTGTGCCTGATGGTACCTTGCATGTAGCATTTGCGCTAAGCAATGTTGCCCATGGAAAGATTAAGAGTATTGATATTAGAGCCGCTAAAAATGCAGATGGAGTGCACAGCGTCTTAATTGCAAAAGATATAGAAAACTTATTAATTGGACCTATACGTCATGACGAGCCGATATTAGCATCCAAAAAAGTCTTGTTCTATGGGCAAGCAATTGCTGCAATTTTGGCTGACAGTCATAATCAAGCAAAAAAAGCAGCACTTCTGGTAAAGGCTGAGATTGAAGAATTGAAATCTATAGTGACAATCGACCAAGCCATGAAAAGTAAAAGCTTTCTTGATGATCCAATTGTTATCAAAACCGGTGATTCTCAAAAAGCAATCAAAAATGCAAAAAATAAATTGACTGGAGCGCTTTCTATAGGTGGGCAAGAGCACTACTATCTGGAAGGTCAAGTTGCTATGTCAATTCCTACGGAGAGCAACGAAATGGTTGTTCACTCTTCAACTCAAAACCCAACTGAAGTGCAGCATTTGGTTGCACACGTATTAAATGTTCCTCAAAATGCGATTGAGGTTGTTACCAGAAGAATGGGCGGTGGTTTCGGTGGAAAAGAGACAGACTCATCCCAATTGGCATGTATATGCGCTATTTTTTCTGAAAAAACTAGGCTGCCCGTTAAAGCGAGGCTCTCAAGAAAGGACGATATTTTACTGACTGGTAAGCGTCATGATTTTGTTGCAAATTATGAGGTCGGTTATAGCGATGAAGGATTGATTCAAGGAATCACTATTGACCTTGCTGCAAGATGCGGTTATTCATTAGACCTTTCAATGGCAATTGTTTCTCGCGCTCTATTTCATGCGGATAATGCCTATTTCATCCCAAATGCAACTTTTACTGGCTATTTGTGTAAAACAAACACTGCATCAAACACTGCATTTAGAGGCTTTGGAGGACCCCAAGGCATGCTTGCTATTGAAAATATAGTCGAAGAGATTGCAAACAGTATTGGTTCGGATTCACTAAAAGTTAGAAGAATTAATTTTTATCAAAAAGATAAAAATAACGTAACGCCGTATGATCAAGTGATCGAAGACAATATCATTGATGAAATAACCAATGAACTTATAGAAGATAGTGACTATTTTTCGAGAAGGAAAGAGGTAGTAAAGTTTAACAAAAAAAATAAGTACTTAAAGAAAGGGTTAGCTTTTTCTCCTGTTAAATTTGGAATTTCCTTTACTACACAGCTTCTCAATCAAGCAGGTGCTTTAGTAAGCATATATAAGGATGGTAGTATTTACTTGAATCATGGTGGAACAGAAATGGGTCAAGGTCTATTTATTAAAGTAGCACAAGTTGTTGCCAATGAGTTTGGTGTTGATATTTCAAGAGTAAAAGTATCTGCAACTTCTACAGCAAAAGTACCAAATACCTCTCCCACGGCGGCTTCGTCTGGCTCTGATCTTAATGGAATGGCCGCAAAAGAAGCATGCCTTCGTATAAAGAGTAATTTAACTGATTTTGCAAAAGAGTATTATGGAGGAAATCAGAGCACTGTTAAGTTTCAAAATTCAAATGTAATTGTCGATAAAAAACAAATACCATTCGATGAATTTATTTCTATTGCTTATTTGAATCGGGTTGAGTTATTTAGTAACGGTTTTTACAAGACGCCTAAAATACATTTTGACCCGGTTAAACAAAAAGGCCGTCCATTCTTCTATTACTCATACGGAGCTTGCGTCAGTGAAGTTATAGTGGACTGTTTAACTGGAGAATATAAGCTGTTAGCTGTTGATATTTTGCACGACGTAGGAGCTTCACTTAATCCTGCCATTGATACTGGACAAATAGTCGGTGGATATATTCAAGGTATGGGCTGGTTATGCTCAGAAGAGTTAAAGTGGAGCGATTCTGGAGTACTTCTTACAACAGGAGCATCAACTTATAAGATTCCTGCAATTGGAGATACACCAGAACATTTTGAGGTCAAAATTAAGCCAAACATTTCTAATCATGAAAATACTATTCATAAATCAAAGGCGGTTGGTGAACCACCTTTGATGCTTGCAATCTCAACGTGGTTATCTATCAAAAATGCTATTTTTAATGCCGACAAAGAAAATATCAGTGAACTAAACGCTCCTGCAAGCTTTGAGCAAGTATTTTTCAGTCTTAATAAATTTTCTAAATAGCTAATTATGAGTAGCTGGTTAAAGCCTTTAAAGACAGCAATTGCATTGAATAACGGCTTTGTACTAATTACAATTATCGCCACCAAAGGTTCAACACCATGTAGCAATGGGGACAAGATTGTGTTTACAGCAAATGAGACAATTTTTGGAAGTATTGGGGGTGGAAATCTTGAATTCAAAGCACTGTCATTTGCTAGAGAAATGTTAAATCTTAAGGACAATAGCAATCAGCTCGTTAAATATCCTTTAGGTGCTACCTTGGGTCAGTGTTGTGGTGGATATGTTAAAGTTTTGTTTGAAAGCTTTTTACGGAGTCGTTCATCTCTTAAAGCCAAAGACTCATGGGTTGAAAAAGTATCAAAATTTTATAAAGAGAGTACAGATTTTATTCTAGCAACTAGCATTAAAAATAGTAGCAATTCAAAACTTGACAAAAAAAAATTTGTTTACACACATAACAGCTTCTACTCTTCATCAGATGACAAAAAGTTATCTAGTTTTGTAGAGAATCATGCATCAAAACTTTTACAAAATTCTCAAAGTCCTACGATAGTTGAGTATGTTGATGGGACAGGCTTGAAGTCTGATATTTGTTTGGAGAAGGTCGCATCTAGTGAGTTGCTTCCAGTAGCAATCTTTGGTGCGGGACATATTTCTCGTGCTCTAATGCCAATTCTAATAAATCTTCCTATTAAATTATTTTGGATTGATGATCGTCAAGAACAATTTGATAAATATCAAGGCGACACATCTCAAATTAAAATTATTTGTGATGATTTTGTGGAAAGCATTTCAGAGCTTCCTGATTACATGTACTGCTTAGTAATAACCTATAGTCATAAAATTGACTTTGAGATTTGTGAAAAAATGATTATTCAAAACAACTTTAGTTATTTGGGTATGATTGGGTCATCGATTAAGGGTAAAAAATTTAGAGATCGCTTTATTCAAAAAAGTTATCCCGAAGAAGTAGTCAATAAATTTAATTGTCCAATTGGTGAAAAACAAAATTTTTTAAAATCTCCTACTGCGATTGCTGTAACAATTGCAATGGATTTAATTAATTTTATCGAAAATCAAAAACAAATTGCAGCGCTATGAAATACCGGTTAGAAGTATCCAATATTACAAAATCTTATGGCGATCTTAAAGCAAATGATGATGTTTCTTTAAATATTAAAGATTCAAGCATTCATGCACTACTTGGTGAAAATGGAGCTGGTAAATCAACACTAGTAAAGATTATTTATGGTTCTTTAATGCCAGATGATGGTGAAATGAAATGGGGTGGAGATAAGTATAGCCCTAAGAGTCCATTCGAAGCTAGAGAGAATGGAATCGCAATGGTATTCCAACATTTTTCATTATTTGAGTCTTTAACTGTTGAAGAAAATATTGTTTTAGGTTTAGATGGTGTAGGTCTAAACGAAAACTTTACTGAAGAAATATTGAAATACTCCAAGCAGTATGGTCTTGATGTTAACCCTCAACAAGTAGTCGGAGACCTATCAGTTGGCGCGCGTCAAAGAGTCGAGATAATTCGCTGCTTACTTCAAAATCCAAAACTTCTGATTATGGATGAGCCTACTTCGGTTCTGACCCCGCAGGAAGTCTCTGACTTGTTTATCACTCTAAAAAAACTTGCCGATGATGGGTGTGCTATCTTGTACATTTCTCACAAACTGGAAGAAGTGAGAGAGATCTGTAGTGAGGCAACAATTCTGAGGGGTGGTAAGCTAGTACAAAGCTGTGTGCCTCAAGAGCATAGTCAAAAAGAACTTGCTGAAATGATGATTGGAAAAAAATTAACAGAATTAGCCAGAAGTAAAATAAATATTGGCTCTGAGATTTTTTCAATTAATAACATAAGTCGCAAAAGTGATGATTTGTATGGCGTAGATCTGGAGAACATCAATCTGACAATTAAGCAGGGTAGTATCGTTGGTATCGCTGGTGTAGCGGGTAATGGTCAAGATGAGTTAATGGAGCTTTTGATTGGTGAAAAGACTACTGGTAATGATGTTTTGAAATTTAATGATCAAGATATTGGTT
>CAZEAO010000033.1:0-12283 GCA_964510245.1 uncultured Piscirickettsiaceae bacterium
ATATCTTTGACTTCCATTTCATAGATTGCCTCCATACCCATTTCCTCAAACGCTACAACCTTAGCTTTTTTGATGGATTTAGAAATTAAGTATGCCGCACCGCCGACGGCTATCAAATAACAGGCTTGATGTTTTTTTATACTCTCAACTGTTGATTGACCGCGCTCTGCCTTACCAATCATCCCTAGAACCCCGGTATTATCAAGCATCAAGTCAGTAAACTTATCCATCCTAGTTGCGGTTGTTGGTCCAGCAGGGCCAATCACCTCATTACGAACCGCATCAACAGGGCCAACATAATATATGAATTTATTCTCAAAATTGACGCCCTCCGGCAATCCTTGACCGTCTTCAATCATTGTCTTCAAACGTTTATGCGCTGCATCTCTTCCTGTAATAATAGTTCCAGAAAGAAGAAGAGTGTCACCTATACTCCAGTCATCCATTTGAGATTGAGTCAAAGTATCTAAATTTACTTTTGTGTATTTAGAAACATCCATCTCTAAATCCGGATAGATACTTAAATCGACTTTTGGTAATTCTGCAACACCTGAGCCATCTAGTGAAAAGTGTATATGTCTAGTTGAAGCACAGTTTGGTATCATCGCAACGGGGAGCGAAGCAGCATGAGTAGGATAATCATTAATCTTCACATCCAAAACTGTTGTTAAGCCTCCTAGTCCTTGGGCACCGATACCGAGTTCATTAATCTTATTAAACAGGTCAATCCTTAATTTTTCGATATCACTTGGCTTCTTTTTAGCTTTGATTTCGTTAAGATCAATTGGCTCCATTAATGATGCTTTTGCCATCAACATTGCCTTTTCTGCAGTACCTCCAACACCAATTCCAATCATTCCTGGGGGACACCAGCCTGCACCCATCGTTGGAATTGTCTTGAGAACCCAGTCGGTAAGGTTATCATCGGGATTAAGCACTGTAAATTTGGATTTATTTTCTGAGCCACCACCCTTAGCAGCAACAGTAATGTCTAACTTATCTCCTTTAACAATCTTGGTGGAAATGACTGCTGGTGTATTATCTTGGGTATTTTTTCTACTGAATAAAGGATCAAGAACGATTGATGCCCTTAAACGATTATCGGGTTCATTGTATGCTCTCCTGACTCCTTCATTAATCATATCTTCGAGAGACAGATCTGAATCCCATTGAATATTCATACCCACTTCTACAAAAACATTGACAATCCCAGTATCTTGACAGATTGGTCTTTTTCCGAGTGCACACATTTTAGAGTTAATTAAAATTTGTTCTATGGCATTTTTAGCACTCTGATTGGTCTCTTTTTTATAAGCTGAAACCATCGCGTTAATAAAATCAGGCGAATGATAATATGAAATATATTGCAAAGAAGAATGGATACTTTCAATTAAATGCTCTTGTTTTATAATCATATTTATTTAGGCTTTGGTATTGTCTAAAGAGGGCAATCAGGTTATATTATAACCTCTATACAATTTATTTTTTTTGCTAGGAACCCCTTATGTTCAATTTATTTACTGGCCAAAATCTTTCTGTTGACCTTGGCACAGCAAACACTCTTATTTATATGGATGGTAAAGTTGTCTTAAATGAGCCTTCTGTTGTTGCCCTTAGGCATGAAAAAGGTGCCTCAGAGTCTTCAGTTATAGCTGTAGGCCAAGAAGCTAAAAATATGCTTGGAAGGACTCCTGGGGCTATCGATGCAATCAGACCAATGAGAGATGGTGTGATAGCTGACTTTAAGGTAACTGAAAAAATGCTTCAATTTTTCATGAAAAAAGTATTAAAGTCTGGTTTCTTCTCACCAAGCCCAAAAGTACTAATTTGTGTCCCTTGTGGAGCGACTCAAGTAGAAAGACGTGCTATCAAAGAAAGCGCAGTTGGTGCTGGAGCAAGAGATGTTTACCTCATTGAAGAGCCGATGGCAGCCGCACTGGGCGCTGGTATGGCGATTGCAGAGGCATCAGGAGCTATGGTTCTTGATATTGGTGGCGGCACATCAGAGATTGCGATTCTTTCCTTGAGTGGAATCGTTTATTCTAGCTCTCTGAGGGTTGGTGGTGATTTTTTTGATGATACCATCATAAAATTTGTCAGAAGAGTTCACGGAATTATTATTGGTGAAGCAACAGCAGAACAAATTAAAGAAGAAGTGGGTAGTGCTTTTGAATCGAAGATTGTTCGTAAGAATGAATTCAGGGGTCGAGCAGTTTCGACTGGATTGCCAGTGAGTTTTGAGGTTACCAATAGTGAAATTCTTGAGGCATTAAGTGAACCTTTGGGAATGATTGTTAGTGCCCTAAGAACTGCATTAGAGCAGACCCCGCCAGAACTTTCATCTGACATTGCTCAAAATGGGTTAGTCATTACGGGGGGCGGTGCACTTCTTGAAGGGATTGATAAGCTTATTCACAATCAGACAAATCTACCAGTCACTATTGCAGATGACCCTTTAACCTGTGTTGCGAGAGGTGGTGGCATGGCTTTAGAAATGATTAATCATCATGACATGGAGTTCTTGGCAGCAGAGTGATTTTAACTAAGTCGAGATCTGAATAATGCGACTTTTAAAACTTGTTGTTCTAATATTACTCTCAATAATCTTTATAGTTTTAGATACTAGGTTCTCTTACTTAGATAACTTTAAACGCTTTACGCTGACTCTTCTTAGTCCAATTTACGTCATTGTCGACCTACCGAGCCAAGTTATTGACTGGGTCAATGATAAAGGTAGTAAAAATGAATTGCTTGTTAGTGAAAATGACTACCTTGAGGGACAACTCATTGATCTGAAAGCTAAACTTCAAACCTATAACAATTTGTCTTTGGAAAATCAAAAATTATCCAATCTACTTGAATCAAGCTATCTTATTCCTGAGCATAATGTAAAGCTAGCTCGAATTAACTCAATATCACAATCTAGACTTTCAAAGAAAATTATCATTAACAAGGGTTTCAATGATGGAGTTACACTTTCAGACCTCATAATCGGTTCAGATGGAGTTGTTGGCATGGTGACAGAAGTTTCTCCGATGTATTCAACGGTCCGGCTTCTTCTAGACCCTACTCAACATATACCTGTCAAAAACTCTAGAAATGGCATAAGAGGAGTGACTAAGGGATTAGCCTCAAATGAAAAAGGTATGGTGGTTAAATTTATTCCTACTGAATCTGACATTAAATTAGGTGATATTTTTGTGACTAGTGGTATTGGAAATTCCTACCCATCTGGATATTCTGTTGGCAGGGTTAAGATGATTGACGAGACTCTTGATCCATCATTTATGACTGTTTTTCTTGAACCTACACAAAATATGAATAAATTAGAATTAGTTCTAATTGTGAAGGAGAAAAATGATTAATAAAAATCAATTTTCACTTCTTGTTAAAATAACACTTCTTGCATTTATTGTTGGTGCAATTGCATTACCTAATATCATTGAGTTGATTTCACCATTTTGGGTACTTTTATTCTTTATTTATTGGTTAATCTATTCTGATAGTAATAGAATTTATAGTTCTGCTTTTGTGCTTGGAATTCTTTTAGATGTATTTCAAGGTGGCATTTTAGGTCAGAATGCACTTGCTCTTGTCATTAGCTCTGCATATATCTTAAGGGAAAAAAGATCTTTTTTTGTATCCAATCTTACAACGCAGCAAGTTTATGTATTTATTGCATCTCTACTTTATCTAATTATAGTGTTGATTACACACATTCTAGTTCAAGGTATGCAAATTCAATGGCTTATTTTCTTGGTTCCATTCACAGGTGCAGTTATTTGGCCTGTTGTGCGCTTTTTTCTTGCAAAACTTAAGCATTAGTTGATTTTTCATTATGGAAAAAATAGGCAATCTAAAGAGAGAGAGAAGAGTATTCAAATCTAGAGTAATTTTTTCAGTGGTCATTATGCTTTCAATGACTTTAATTCTGACATTTAGACTCTTTAATCTTCAAATAACTAAACATGAATTCTATGTTGAAGAAGCACTTGGAAATCAAATGCAAAATCTCCCTATTACTCCAATTAGAGGCGATATTCTAGATCGTAATGGAAAAATTTTAGCAACCAATGAGTTTTCTTACAGACTAACTATAACTCCAGAAAAGGTAACAAATTTAAATGACACTCTTGTTGAATTAGAGATTAATGAATATATTGATGATAAAGATATAGAGAGGTTTAATAAAAATTTAAGCCGCTATAAAAAGTTCAATAATATCCCTATCAAATTTAATCTTTCAGAATCCTCTGCCTCATCATTTTTAGTCAATAATCAATTGCCGGGGGTTGAAGTTGAATCCTACTTTCATCGAGTATATCCCTATGGCACATCGAGTTCACACCTTATTGGTTATGTTTCTTCAATGAGTAAAGAGGATAAAGATAAATATGATAAAGAGAATTATGCTGGCACTAGTTTTGTAGGAAAGATTGGCATTGAAAAGCAATATGAAAACTTACTTCATGGCCAATCTGGCGTCAAACAAGTTGAAAGGAATGTTGCTGGAAGGGTTGTCGACTCAAAAGTAATTACCCCTGCAATATCTGGTCAAGATGTTTACTTAAATATTGATATTGATCTTCAATTGAAGGCAGAATCTCTTCTTGGTGAAAGTAGAGGAGTCATAGTCCTTATCGATGTTAATGATGGGTCTGTTTTAACGCTTGTAAGCACCCCCTCTTTCGATTCTAATTGGTTTGTGAATGGTATTACAGTTGAGCGATATGAAGAACTTAAGGATGATTCGGACCTACCTCTCTTTGATCGCAGCACTAAAGGGCTTTATCCTCCCGGCTCAACAATTAAGCCCATGGTTGCACTAGCGGGACTTGAACAAAAAAATATAACCTTAAAGCATACCAATTTTTGTCCCGGTTTTTATAAGCTTACTGATTACTCTCGAAAATTTAATGACTGGAAGAAGACTGGTCACGGTCATGTTGATACGATTCAGGCTATTGCACAATCATGTGACGTGTTTTTTTATGACCTGGCCTACAAGATGGGTATTGATCAAATTCATAATAGCCTTACATATTTTAAGTTTGGTCAAAAAACGGGTCTCGACCTTCCAGGAGAACTGAGTGGAGTTTTACCATCAAGAGAATGGAAAAAAATAAATAAAGATGAGCCTTGGTACAGAGGTGAGACGCTTATTACTGGAATTGGGCAAGGCTTTATGACTGCAAGCCCAATCCAATTAGCTCTAGCAACTGCAGCAATCGCAAATAAAGGCAATCTACAAACACCTAGAATTTTAATGCATTCTCAATCTAAAAATGGAGAGTCTTATTTTGAATCTGAGTCAAAGTTGACGCAAATTCCAATTAAAAATATTAACAACTGGGAAGTTATTATCGAGGCAATGAAGCAGACGATATATGGAAAATTAGGAACAGCAAGGAGATTAAACAATAAGCTTAGCTATACTCTTGCTGGTAAAACTGGAACAGCACAGGTCTTCGGCTTAGACCCTGAAGAAGAGTATGTTGCAGAGAATATTGATGAAAAACTTAGAGATCATGCCTTATTTACCGGCTTTGCACCAATAGAGAACCCACAAGTAGTCATTGCCATTATTGTTGAAAATGCTGGGAGTGGAAGCTCAATAGCTGCTCCATTAGCTAGAGCTCTTCTGGATGAGTATTTTATAAAATACTCAATAGATCCAGAAAAAGGTTGATGACTCGATTTTATATTTGAGAAGATAGAAAGTTTTTCCTAAAACTTTCAAAGACATTGTCCTTTATTGCAACCCTAATAGACCTCATTAAGTCTTGGTAATAAAAGAGATTATGAAAGGTATTGAGTCTAGATCCTAAAATTTCATTGGTTTTTTGAAGATGGTGGAGATAAGATTTTGAATAATTAGTGCAGGTTGAACAACTACAATTAGGATCAAGAGGACTAGTGTCTTGTTTATATTTTGCATTACGAATTTTTATAACGCCTTCTGAAGTGAACAGATAACCATTCCTTGCATTTCGAGAAGGCATAACACAGTCAAACATATCAAGCCCCAATGCAACCCCTTCAACTAAGTCGATAGGGGTGCCAACACCCATCAAGTATCTAGGCTTATCATTTGGCATATAATCAGGTAAATAATTCAATACCTGCATCATTTCTTCTTTTGGCTCTCCAACAGAAAGACCTCCTATTGCATAACCATTAAAGTCCATCTCTTTGAGTGAATCAGCAGACTGAAGCCTCAAATCTTTATACATTCCACCCTGAATAATCCCAAAAAGAGTGTTTTTATTGTTGAGTTTTTGATGTTCCATTAAGGAGCGCTTAGCCCATCTCAGTGAGAGTTGCATTGACTTATCGACTGTACTTTTATCTGCCGGATAAGCACTACAATCATCGAATATCATGACAATATCTGAGCCAAGTTTTTTCTGAATTTGCATTGACTCTTCAGGCCCCATAAAAATTGATGAACCATCTTTTGGCGAGCGAAATGAAACACCCTCCTCGGTAATTCTTCTCATTTTTCCAAGACTGAATACCTGAAAACCTCCAGAGTCAGTTAAGATTGGACCTGACCAATTCATAAAGTCATGAAGATCGCCATGGGCTTCAATGACATCAGTTGACGGAGAAATTGATAAATGAAACGTATTTCCTAGAATAATTTCAGCACCTAGCTCCTTTACTTCTTCAACTGTCATTGCTTTAACAGTACCATAAGTGCCAACTGGCATAAAGGCTGGAGTATTTACAATACCTCGATCAAAAGTAAGTTTACCTAATCGAGCTTTTCTATTAGTACTTAAAAGTTCAAATTTCATATAAACAAATATAGATAATTAGAACGCTTGATTTATTTGATCAAGACTAAACCCTCTTGACTGTAGAAACCTTTTTTGTTTTGCTAAATCTTTATATTCCAAAGACGATGAATCTCCAAATTTTTTCTGCCTAATTTCTTTAGCTAATTCAAACCAGTCAAAAGCTGATAAATCAAAGGCGTTAATGCCACGCATTTTTAGCTCTAAAGCGATTTTAACTGGTCCCTTTCCTTGGTTGTAGCGCATTTGAATGAAGTCTTCTGCAAAGCGCTCATCGCTTTGTTGGTTCTGCTGGACTAATTTTGAGATTGAGCTATTTATAATGTCATCACTAAATCCCTTGAGTTGGAGTTTTTTATATAGCTCTAATTTTGAGTGCTCGCGCCTCACTAACATTTTTAAGGCAGTCGAATAACATTTACTCCCCTGTATCTGACTCGTCATGATCGCTACTCATCATTTTTTCGCGAATTTTTACTTCAAGCGCTTGACTCATATCTGAATGCTCCCTAAGATATTCTCTTGCGTTATCCTTGCCTTGACCAATCCTTTCACCATCAACGCTATACCAAGCACCCGCTTTTTCAACAAACCCTTGATCAACTCCTAAATCTATAATCTCACTCTCTCTAGAAATACCCTGATTGTATAAAATTTGGAATTCAGCCTTTTTAAATGGAGGTGCAACTTTATTTTTTAGAACTTTGACTCGTGTCTCATTACCAAGAATTTCATCACCCTTCTTAATTGAGCCAATTCTACGAATATCTAATCGAACTGAGGCATAAAACTTGAGGGCATTACCTCCGGTTGTAGTTTCAGGATTACCAAACATCACTCCAATTTTCATTCGGAGCTGATTGATAAAAATAACCATTGTATTTGTTTTTTTGATATTTGATGTGAGCTTTCTTAATGCTTGAGACATCAACCTTGCTTGAAGCCCCATGTGTGATGAGCCCATTTCACCTTCAATTTCTGCTTTCGGAGTTAAAGCTGCAACTGAGTCAACTACGACAATATCTACACCACCTGAACGAACAAGCATATCAGTAATCTCTAGAGCCTGTTCACCAGTATCAGGCTGTGAGATTAGTAGATCATCTGTGTTAACGCCCAGTTTTCTCGCATATGTAGGGTCAAGAGCATGCTCAGCATCAATGAATGCTGCTGTTCCTCCTAGTTTTTGCATTTCTGATATAACATGAAGTGTCAAAGTAGTTTTACCAGAAGACTCTGGCCCATATATTTCAATCACTCGACCTTTGGGAAGTCCACCAATTCCTAGAGCTATATCTAGACTTAAACTTCCTGTTGAAACAGCTTCGACATCAGTTCTAGCCTCTTCCTCACCAAGAAACATAACGGATCCTTTACCAAACTGCTTTTCAATTTGTCCTAGGGCAACTTTTAGCGCTTGTTTTTTCTGCTCATCCACTCCGCTCTCCCGCGTAAAATAATAATAAATTTAATGACATTTATTATAATGGCTTTCTCTCAACAAGATACAGAATGTATGGCTCTTGCTCTTAAACTTTCCAAGCTTGGTCAGGGGGGGGTGGGTGCTAATCCTATGGTTGGGTGCGTCATAACAAACGGTGATAAAATTATTGCGAAAGACTTTCATCATTACTTTGGCAAAGAGCATGCAGAAATAAACGCTCTCAACCAAATTAATCATAAAGCTGATAATTGCAAAGTTTATGTAACTCTCGAGCCATGCTCACATGAGGGTAAAACCCCCCCTTGTGTTAATGCACTTATTCAAGCAGGAGTCAAAAAAGTTTTTGTTGCAACGCTTGATCCAAATCCTTTGGTTTCTGGAAGTGGTGTCAAACATTTAAGAGAGAGTGGAATTGAAGTTGAAGTTGGACTTCTAGAGAATGATGCAAATGAAATAAATCGTGGGTTTTTTAAGAGAATGAAAACAGGATTGCCTTTTGTTACATCAAAAATAGCAATGAGTCTGGATGGAAGGGTTGCAATGAAAAATGGTGAAAGCAAATGGATAACGAGTGAAGCCTCAAGAGATGATGTCCAATTGCTCCGAAGCCAAAATCAAGCAATTTTAACTGGATCTGGGACAATTTTAAATGACAATCCAATGATGACTGTAAGAAATAATAAATTCGATTCTAGTCCTCTTCGAGTAGTTATCGATAGTAATAATTTAATCACTGACAAGTCACTAAATATTTTTTCTTCAGACACTGAAACACTTGTATTAGATCAGAGTAATTCAAAAGTTTTAGATAATGGAAAGGTTGATTTAGAGCATGCACTTCTAAATCTTGGAGAGCTCGGAATTAATAATCTTTTGTTAGAAGCTGGAAGTGGTTTGAATGGAGCCATGATGAAAGCTGATCTGATTGATGAGTTTATTATTTATACTGCTCCAGTAATTCTTGGTAGTCACGCTCATCCAATGATAGAACTACCAATTCATCAAATGTCAGAGAAAATTTCACTCGAAATCATTGAACTGATTCAAGTATCCAATGATATAAAAATAAGAGCAAAACCTTTATGAATACATTGACAAACAAAAGAGTGCTGCTGGGCGTTAGTGGCTCAATTGCTGCTTATAAATCTCCCGATATTGTTCGCAAACTTCAAGATTTAGGAGCTGAAGTCAAAGTTATTGTGACCGATGGTGGACGAGAATTTGTGAGTGAAAGATCACTTCAAACAATATCAAAAAATAAGGTTCATAGCAACCTTTGGGATAAAGAGGCTGAACTTGCGATGGGCCATATCGAGTTAGCAAAATGGTCTGATGTAATTATCATAGCACCTGCATCTGCAAATACGATTGCAAAGCTATGCCATGGAAGAGCTGATGATTTATTATCAACTGTTATATTGGCGACCGGTGCCAAAATTATGTTAGCACCTGCAATGAACCAAAAAATGTTTGCTTCAAGTGCGATGAAAGATAATATGAAGTTACTTATGAAGCGTGGCATGTTTATTATTGAGCCTGGTTTTGGAGTACAGGCTTGCGGAGATGTTGGAGAGGGTAGGCTTGCTGAACCTTCAGATATTGCAAAACAAGCTGCTGATCTCTTTACCTCCAGTTTACTGAGTGGAAGAAAAGTATTGATTACTCTAGGAGCAACTAAAGAGTCAATCGACCCAGTCAGGTACATCTCGAATCATAGTAGTGGAAAGATGGGAATGGCTCTTGCACATGCTTGTATTCAAGCCGGTGCTAAAACAACTTTAATTGCTGGATCAATCTCAATTGATATAGAAAAAAGAGCTGAAATTATTCATGTTGTAAGTGCTGAGGATATGTATAAGGCCGTAATGAGAGAAATTGATTCTCATGATCTATTTATTAGTTGCGCAGCGGTTGCAGACTTTAAACCAAAGAAAGTGAGTAAAAATAAAATCAAAAAAAATGGCAATTCAATGATTATTGAACTTATTGAAAACAAAGATATCTTGTCAAATGTATGTCAACTGAACAAAAAACCAATCAGTATAGGTTTTGCTGCTGAAACTGAAAACCATATTGAGAATGCAAAAAATAAGTTGAAAAATAAAAAGTGTGATGCAATATTACTCAACGATATTTCTCGCACTGAAATTGGTCTTAACTCGGATGAAAATGAAATTCATTTCATTACTAGAAATAAGTGCGAAAAAATAGACAAAAATACAAAACAAATTGTTGCAGAAAAAATTATAAATAAAGTAGCATTTTATTTTTTCAAACCCTCTTAAATGCTTATAAATCAAGGATTAATAGACTTACCCACAAAACTGTGGATAACTCTGGTGATATCTTTAAATTTAGTCTTTAATTCTGCGACAGAATAGTGATTTCTACGGTTTTGATTAATAAATAATCATATCTATTTTTTATATAAAAATCAATAAGTTATGTTTTTTTGTAATATTAAAATATTTTCACTTTTATAAATGACTTATAAATTTATCAAATCGAGGATAACTTTTGAAGTTTTTCCCTTTAATAGTGGGCTTTTATAGGTAATTCGTAAATTTATTTTGTTTTCTGATGTAAATAAAATATCAGAAAATATAATACAAATAAATTTATTTATTTATTGTCAATTGAATTGGTATTAAATTTATTGAAAATTCTCTATATTTTTTGCTGTCTTATACTATTTTCAAAATATAAATTTTTAATGTAGCTTAATAGTTTATTTTGTACTTTCCGTAACCTAATTTCTCTTCAATTGAATCTAATAAGTTACGATCCAGTGATACGTCAAACTCTTTCGACAATGGAATTTTTCCAGATGAACTTCCTGAATCGTACTTTATAATCACTGGGCATTTACCATGAAATTTTTTCAATAAATTACACAACTCTACATACTCATTTTTGTTTTTTTGAGTAAGATGAATTTGTAGGTATTTCGCATATTTGAGTTGAACTTTATCAACTGGCTCGATTCTATCAATTACAACTTGCCATTGATTTCTAAAATCCTTATTGATTTTTCCTGAAATGACAACTACTTCATCTAGGACAAGATGCTCACTAACTTGTGGTAACTTTTGAGAGAAAATTACTGCATTAATTTTGCTTTGACCATCTTCTATTATGACGCTAGCCATTTGTCCCTTTCTTGTAGTTCTATAAACAATATCCGATATGAGAGAAAGTATTCTTACCTCTCGATTATTTCTAAAAATAATATTTTTTGGAAGAGTGCAAACGATTGACTTTAAGTGGGCCTTATGCCAGTCTGTTGGATGTCTTTCTAAGTAGTAACCCATTACTTTTTTTTCATACATCATTATATTTTTAAATGATAAAAAAGCCCCTTTTATATATTTTTTTTCATATTCAATATGACTATCTATATTAGAAAATAGAGTATTTTGGCCTTTTATTTTATCATTTTGCCTTTGTTCAGCTTGTCTAACTGCGCTTGGATAAGATGCAATTAAAGTAGCTCTTTTAACGCCAAATTCATCAAAAGCACCAGCATAAATTAATGCTTCAATTGCTCGTCGATTTAAATACTTTTTCTCAATTCGAAAACAAAAATCAAAGATATCTAGATAGCCACTATTTTGATCTCGTTCACGAACAATTTCCTGCACTAAAGCTTCGCCTACTCCTTTAATTGCTCCAAGCCCATAAATAATTGTAGTGTTATCTGTTATAGTAAATTCATACTCAGATTGATTTATTGCTGGAGCAATAATTTTAATTCCTTTTTTCTTTGACTCACCAACAGTAAAAGCAACACGGTCAGTATCATCCATCACCCCAGATAAAACTGCAGCCATAAAGGGAGCAGGAAAATGTGCTTTCAACCAAGCAGTTTGATATGAAATATAGGCATAAGCAACAGAATGAGATTTATTAAAACCATATCCAGAAAACTTATCAATAAGGTCAAATATCTCGTTTGCCTTACTCTCATCAATATTTTTTTTGGCAGCACCCTTAACGAAAACTTCACGCTGTTGAGCCATCTCTTCAACCTTCTTTTTTC
>CAZEAO010000034.1:0-12071 GCA_964510245.1 uncultured Piscirickettsiaceae bacterium
GCTTAAATTAGCTAATTGTAACTCTGGCAAATTTTCTCTTGCCAACTTGATAGACGGATGTGCCCTCGTTTGGAGCCAGGTCTTTATCATTAATTTTTTCGCCATCCATTTTCACAGCACCCTGCTTAATCATTCGAAAAGCCTCAGATGTTGAGTTTACAAGGTTGGAGTCTTTGAGTAGGTTGGCAATCTTAATTCCTTTTGAAAAAGTAAACTCATCCATTTCATCGGGAATCTGGTTTTTTGCAAATCTATCAATAAAGTTTTGTTGCGCTTTTGTTGCTTGTTCATTGTCGTGATAGCGAGAAATAATCTCTTCCGCTAAGCGAAACTTAATGTTTCTTGGGTTTTCTCCATTCTCAACCTCTTGCTTCCATGAGGCAATAGTTTCAAGTGATTCAAAGCTTAAAAGCTCTAGATATCTCCACATGAGATCATCTGAAATTGACATGATTTTGCCAAACATACTGTCAGGGTCCTCATCAACACCGATATAGTTGTCAAGAGATTTACTCATTTTTTGAACGCCGTCTAAGCCTTCTAGTATTGGCATTGTCAGAATGACCTGAGGCTCCATATTGGCCTGCTTCTGAAGTTCTCTCCCAACTAAAAGATTAAATTTCTGATCTGAACCACCCAACTCCATATCAGCTCGAAGCGCTACCGAATCATAACCTTGAACTAAGGGATACAAAAACTCATGTATGGAGATTGCTTGGCCACCTTTATAGCGCTTTGAAAAGTCATCACGCTCTAGCATTCTTGCAACGGTATGCTTTGAGGCCAAAGAAATCATCTCGGTTGAGCTCATTTTGTTCATCCATTCAGAATTAAAGGCAATCTTGGTTTTATCCTTATCCAATATTTTGAATACCTGATCAGAATAGGTCTTGGCATTTTCAAGAATGTCTTTTTTCGAGAGAGGCTTTCGAGTTACATTTTTTCCCGTCGGATCACCAATCATTCCAGTAAAGTCGCCTATCAAGAAAATGACTTCGTGACCGAGATCTTGAAGCTGCTTCATTTTGTTCATCACAACTGTGTGACCCAAATGAAGATCTGGAGCGGTAGGATCCATCCCTAATTTGATTCTTAAAGGCTTATTTTTTTCAAGTTTTTTCTTAAGTTCATCAAGAGGCAGTATTTCATCGATCCCTCCTTGAATGACTTCTAATTGTTTATCTATTGTCATCATAAATGTTCTCTATGGCCTAATTTGTCCGTCACCAATGACGATATATTTTTGTGAAGTTAATCCCTCGAGTCCAACAGGACCCCTAACGTGAAACTTTCCTGTGCTGATTCCAATTTCAGCGCCTAACCCATATTCAAATCCATCAGCAAACCCGGTTGAAGCATTCACCATGACCGAAGATGAATCAACTTCGGATAAGAATCTCTTTGAATGCTCTTCATTTTCAGTCACAATGGCGTCCGTATGTGATGATCCATAAGTATTAATATGACTGATTGCCTCATCAACAGAATCAACAATCTTCATCGAGAGAATCGGAGCAAGATATTCCTCTCCCCAGTCTTCCTCAGATGCCTTAATAATTTTATTTGATAGTTGTTGTGATTTTTCACAGCCTCTAATCTCGACTCCCTTTTCAATCAAAAGATCGATAAGTTTTAATATTGAAGTTTTATCAAAATCCTTATGAACAAGAAGAGTTTCAGTCGCATTACAGACACCATATCTTCTGGTTTTTCCATTAAACGCAATATCAATTCCCTTCTGAGCGTCTGCATCATTATCAAGATAGGTATGACAAACGCCATCAAGATGCTTAATAACAGGAACCTTTGCATTTTTACTTATATTTTGTATGAGCCCTTTGCCGCCTCTTGGAATAATGGCATCAACATATTCACTCGCTCCAGCGAGCTCTTTAACTGCCTCTCGATCAGTCACCTCAATGAGTTGAACAGAATTTGAATCCAAACCCGCATCCTCAAGACCTTTTTTGATACAAGTGTGGAAAGCTTTGTTCGAATTTATGGCTTCAGAGCCACCTCTAAGAATGACCGCATTCCCAGATTTGATACAAAGTGCTGCAGCATCGACTGTCACATTTGGGCGAGACTCGTAGATTATGCCTATTACGCCCAAAGGAACCATCATTTTGCCAATCTTTATACCACTTGGTCTCTCCTTGAACTCCGACATATTTCCTATCGGATCGTGCAATTTGGAAATTTGATTTAGACTCTCAATCACACTATCTAGCCTCTCTTCATTGAGCATCAGACGGTCTATGAGCGCATCACCGATGTTATTATTTTTAGCAGCTTGAATATCAATACTGTTTGCATCGATTATTCGCTGTTTATTCTCATCTATTTGACGAGCAATTCCAATTAAAGCATTATTTTTTTGTTTTGTATTTGCAACCCTCAATGACTCAGAAGCTAGCTTAGCTTTTTGACCTATTGAATTAACTAGTTTGGCTATTGAGTTCATTGTTTTTCCCAGATAAAGAGATAACTACGTTTTGCAGTTCATCATAAACGTTAAGATTATCCATACCTTTGAGAGAACGGTCAATACGACCCAGCCTTAAAAGAAGCTTTTGAAGTTTTTGGTAGCTATGCTTTTTGAGTGCATTGGACACTATTGGTTTTCTTTTTTGCCATACTCTGTGATGATTAAGAATCGAGTCCATACTCTGATTGGTTTTGAGTTCAATAGACATCGTCATTAAATTTTTTAGTTCTCGATAAAGCGAAGCAATCAAGATGACAGGGGGTGTTGAATCATCGACAAGCGCGTTAAATATTTTGTTTACTTTGTCTGTGTCACCGTAGAGTGCTGAATCAATCATTCCAAAAACAGAGTATTGAGATTGCTGATCAATCTGTTCTAAGTACTCCTGAAGGTTTATTTTCCCATCTGGATATGCAATCTTTAGTTTCTGAATCTCCTGCATTGTGGCCAAAAGGTTTCCTTCGGTGCAGTAGGCTATTGCGTTTGCCACTTCAATATTCGATTTAAGGCCTAGTTGAGTCATGTTTCCTGTAATCCAACCGACGAGTTGATTGCTTTGAACCTCCCAGTGTTGAATGACAATTCCACTCTTATCTATCGCTTTAAACCATTTGCTTTTTTGCTGGGCCAACTCAAGTTTACCTGAAGAGATAATGAGTAGAGTATCTTCTGGCAGAGCTTCCACTAGCTCTGTGAGTGCTTTTGAACCCTTAACTCCAATCTTTCCAGTGGTCAGGTGACACTCTATGATTCTCTTCTGTGCAAATAGAGATGGACTAGAAATTAGACTAAAAATACTGTCCCATGAGAAATTTCCATCAATATCAAACCTGAATCGTTCGCTAAAGCCCTGTTTTTTTGCAGCATCTTTAATTAGAGACAAGGATTGCTCAACGAGAAGTATTTCTGCGCCAAATGCAAAGTAAATTGAAGCCAACTGGTCTGAGAGCGAGTTATTGAGCTGTTCGGGTTTTATATTCATGCTTTTTTAATACATCGCTCTTGCATTAAATGGAGAAAACTGAAATTAAATATATTGCAGTCATTATGTCATAGTTAATTAAATTATTGATTTAACCTTGAAAAATACCATCAAACCCTATATATATAACATCAATAGGGTATATTTGTCTTTCTAATTTAGGTTAAATTAAGTATATGTATAAGAATATTTTACTATGGTTGGTCCTTGGAAGTGTACTAGCCTCGCTTTTTGGGCAGTTTAGTGTAACTAGCGAATCGAATGATATTAGCTACTCTCAGTTTATTCAAAATGTTAAGCAAGGAAACGTTTCTAGTGTAACAATTGCTGGAAGCAACATTAGTGGTGTTACCTCACTAGGCGAAAAATTCGAAACCTACAGCCCTGGCGATCTTGGTTTAATGGGAGACCTCTTGAATAACGGTGTTTCTGTTCAAGCAACTCCTCCAGCTAAAGAGAGTTTCTTAAAGCAATTAATCATTTCTCTAGCACCTATACTCCTACTTATTGGTGTCATCATGTATACGATGCGTGGTGCTGGTGGTGCTATGGGCGGCAAAAACCCAATGTCTTTTGGAAAATCAAAAGCGCGTCTAATCACTAAGGATGAGTCCCATGTTACTTTTGAAGATGTTGCTGGCGTTGAAGAGGCCAAAGAAGAGGTGGGTGAGCTAGTTGACTTCCTATCAGACCCAAGTAAGTTTACAAAGGTTGGCGGAAAGATACCTAAGGGTGTTTTGATGGTGGGGCCTCCAGGAACGGGTAAAACCCTTCTCGCAAAGGCGGTTGCAGGTGAAGCAGATGTACCTTTCTTTTTTATTTCTGGTTCGGACTTCGTGGAAATGTTCGTTGGTGTAGGCGCTTCAAGAGTGAGAGATATGTTCGAACAAGCTAAGAAAAATGCACCATGTATTATCTTTATTGATGAAATCGATGCCGTTGGTCGTCAGCGTGGAGCTGGAATGGGCGGTGGTCACGATGAGCGTGAGCAAACACTCAACCAGATGCTAGTTGAAATGGATGGCTTTGAGGGTTCAGAAGGAATCATTGTAGTTGCTGCAACAAACCGTCCTGATGTTCTAGATCCAGCGCTTTTAAGACCTGGTAGATTTGATAGAACAGTTACAGTAGGGCTTCCAGATATTAACGGACGCGATGCAATACTAAAGGTACACATGCGCAAACTGCCTATTGCTAAGAATGTTAAATCCATGGATATTGCCAGAGGTACCCCTGGATTCTCTGGTGCTGACCTTGCTAACCTAGCCAATGAGGCGGCATTAATTGCTGCACGATTCAGCAAGAAACTGGTTGGTATGAGCGAGTTTGAGAAGGCCAAAGATAAAATAATGATGGGTGCTGAGCGTAAGGGTATGGTGATGGATGCAGCTGAAAAAGAAATGACAGCCTATCATGAAGCAGGACACGCGATTGTTGGGCGTTTAATGCCAGAACATGACCCAGTCTATAAAGTTAGTATTATTCCAAGAGGTAGAGCTTTAGGTGTCACGATGTTTCTACCTGAAAAAGATAGTTATAGTCTTTCAAAACGTAAGCTGAATTCTCAAATTGCATCACTATTTGGCGGGCGCATTGCAGAAGAGTTGGTTTATGGAGAAGACGCTGTCACAACTGGTGCAAGTAATGATATTGAGCGTGCTACTGAAATAGCACACAAAATGGTCAAACTTTGGGGTATGTCAAGCGTTATGGGTCCGATGGCCTATGGTGAGGACGAAGGAGAGGTTTTCCTGGGTCGTCAGGTCACAAAGCATAAGCACATTTCTGATGAAACTTTTACAAAGGTTGATAGTGAAATTCGCAAGATTATTGATACCAATTATTCAGTGGCCTATAAGATCATTGAAGAAAACAGAGACATACTCGATGCAATGGCAAAAGCGCTAGTCGAGTTTGAGACAATTGATAGTCAGCAAATAGACGATTTAATGGCTAGAGTACCTATGAGAGAGGCAGCAGAAGTTGTTGACTCTGATGAGGTCTCTTCTGAATTAGGTACTGGAGGCAAAGACTCAAAGGGCTCGAAATCTTCATCAGATACAAAAACTGATGGTGGAACTGAGCAGTTTGCATAAATTGTCCTAGCGATGAATCTTAACCAGCCAATCATTATGGGTGTTCTTAATGTAACACCCGATTCTTTTTCTGATGGCGGTAAATTTTTAGATGCTTCTTCCGCCATTGACCAGGCTTTATCGATGGTCGATAATGGTGCCGGAATTATTGATATTGGTGGCGAGTCCACTCGCCCTGGAGCTGTCGCTGTTAGTGCGAAAGATGAACTCAACAGAGTCATACCAGTTATCGAAGCACTTACCGGTGAAATCAGCGTACCGATTTCGATTGACACTTCTAAACCTGAGGTGATGGAGCAAGCTGTTGCTTCTGGAGCCAGCATTATCAATGATGTCAATGCACTTCGAGCTGAAGGGGCTATTGAAATGGCAGCAAAACTCAAATCTGATGTCTGTCTAATGCATATGCAGGAAAACCCTAGAACAATGCAGAGTAACCCTAATTACAATAATGTTGTCGATGATATTAAGAGTTTTTTTAAAGAGAGAATCAGGGCATGCGAGCAAGCAGGGATAGAGCTGAGTTCAATTACATTAGATCCCGGATTTGGTTTTGGAAAGAATTTGGGTCATAATATAGCTTTGTTAAAGAATCTCTCCGAGTTTCATGAGTTTGGGGTATCAATACTAGTGGGACTTTCCAGAAAGTCAATGATCGGAATCTTGCTTGGTGATAAAGACGTTGATTCGCGAATGATTGGCAGCGTAACAGCGGCACTCATTGCTGTTGAGAATGGAGCCAACATCATCAGAGTTCATGATGTTGCAGAGACAAACGATGCCTTAAAAGTATGGCAACAAATAAAGAATTTTAGGGAGTAATTTTGAGTAATTTTTTTGGAACAGATGGTATCAGAGGTGAGGTTGGTACATCGCCAATTACGGCTGATGTTTTATTGAAAGTTGGATGGGCTGTTGGTTCAGTTTTGAGGGAGAAGCTTGGAAATGCTAGCGTCATTATTGGTAAAGACACAAGGGTTTCAGGTTATTTATTTGAATCAGCTCTTGAAGCCGGGTTTCTTTCTGCAGGAGTTAATGTTGGAATGCTTGGACCGATGCCGTCACCCGCTATCGCCTACCTTACCCAGGCCTTTGGAGCTAGTGCAGGCGTTGTCATTAGCGCATCACACAACCCTTATCACGATAACGGAGTAAAGTTTTTTTCTAGTAAGGGTGTCAAGTTAAGTGATGAAATTCAACAAGCGATTGAAGACAAGATTTCGATGCCAATGGTCAGTGTTGAGTCAGCCTCTATCGGAAAGGCAAAGCGCTATGAACAGTCTTTAGGAAGATACATTGAATTTTGTAAATCAACATTCGATAAGTCTTGTGACTTGTCAAACTTAAAAATTGTCGTTGATTGTGCCAATGGTGCTACTTACCATATCGCAGAAGATGTGTTTGCTGAATTAGGTGCTTCAGTAGTAGTGATTAATAATGCTCCAGATGGCTACAACATTAATCATGAGTGTGGTGCAACAGATGTCAGGCACCTTCAAAAAGAAGTCTTAGAGAATGAGGCGGACCTCGGAATAGCTTTTGATGGTGATGGTGATAGACTCATTATGGTTGACCATAAAGGACAAAAAGTCGATGGCGATGAATTGGTTTATATCATTGCAAGTGCATGGAAAAAGAGTGGTGAATTGAAATCCAATACCGTGGTCGGTACCAAAATGACCAATTTAGGTATTCGATCCGCTTTTACCGATACTGGAATAAACTTTATTGAGGCCGATGTGGGTGACAGGCATGTCATGGATGAGTTGATTAAAAGTAAAGCAATTCTTGGCGGCGAAGGGTCTGGACACATCATTTGTTTAAACAAATCAACCTCTGGGGACGGCATCATTGCAGCCCTACAAGTGTTGGAGGTTATGTCGAAATCAGGTAAATCTCTATTAGAGCTAAAAAGTGGAATGACAAAATACCCTCAAGTCTTAATTAACGTAAAGTCAGAAACAAAGATCGACCTTCAACGAGAGTCTATATTAACTCAGACTATCAATTCAATTGAGTCAAAATTATCAAATACTGGTCGCGTCCTAGTAAGAGAGTCAGGTACAGAGCCTCTGGTTAGAGTTATGGTTGAATGTGCTGACAATGATTTGGCTAATGATTCTGCTCAAGAGTTGGCAGAGGTAATTAAATCAATGTAATTACAATGTAATTACTTTTATCTTTTCGTTAAGGCATAATTTAACATTATGGCATTCACCCCAACTGAAATAGTGGCTATTTCACTCATTTTTGTATGGATTGGTTTTGTGAGAACTGGCCTAGGATTTGGTGGTGCGGTTCTTGGACTTCCTCTTCTAATGCTTGTCGGAGGATCGCCAATTGATTGGTTACCAATTATTGGAATACACTTGCTATTTTTCTCTGGAATTGCACTGGTAAATAAATTGAAGATGGTTGATTGGGTTTATTTAAAGAAGTCACTACCCTGGATACTGCCAGCCAAAGTTATTGGTGTAATCGGTCTCATCAGTCTTCCGCCAAACGTGATGACAGTCATAGTATATTCAATTACTTCCTTTTATGCATTGACTTGGATTTTGAATTTTCAGATTGCTTCTCGTGAAGGATGGGTCAGTAGAATGCTTCTTTTTTTGGGTGGATATATCTCTGGAACATCACTGAACGGTGCCCCACTATTGGTGGCCGTTTATATGCAAAATATCAATATTAAAAGACTCCGAAACACACTATTCGTTCTATGGTTTTTGCTTGTTACTATCAAGATGAGTGCTTTTTTAATAGTAGACGTTTATATCAACTGGAAGTTTGCTTTGATGCTCATTCCAGTTGCAGGTCTCGGACATTTTGTGGGCTTAAAAGTACACGATAGAATTATTGAAAACGACACTCTATTCAAAAGGTGGATGGGTAGTGTGTTGATTCTTATATGTGTAGCAGGTCTAACAAAGGTGTTGGCTTCGGTATAGAGTTAAACGAGCTGCTCCATTTTAGTGAGCGGTATTTCAGTAGTACTTTTAATTTCTTCAATTGCAAAATTTGAAGTCACCTTAAGAAATTTAACCTTCTCAATTAAGCTTTTATAAAAAATATCATAGCTATCTATATCACTGACAACTACCTTTAAAAAGTAATCAATTTCTCCACTCATTCTGTAACACTCTATCACTTCAGGAATAGTCTTAATTGTTTCTGCAAAAACATTAATTTTTTCTTGGTCATGAGTGTTGACAGTGACTGATACCATTGCGGTGACATTAGACCCAACCCTTTTCCTATTAACAAGTGCTACTGTTTTATTTATATAGCCATTATCCTTTAATTGATTAATTCTTTTCCAGCAAGGAGTCGTTGACAAATGGACCTCAGAAGAGAGCTCCTGAACCGTCAGTTCGGCATTGTGTTGAAGAAGTTTCAAAAGCTTAATGTCAATGGCATCCATAATGTTATCTAAATAAAGGTTAAATTAAAATATTTTTCTATTATAAAAAACTAAACTAGAATAATTTTCTTATTTAATTGTTTTTTTATATAAAAATAGAATATTTTACTATAATTTGCTTCATGTTTTAAATTACTTTCAAATATGTACCACTATAACGCAGAAGACAAGCAGTTTTTGGTTGAGCGAGTCGATCAATTTGAGAAGCAGCTAAACCGACATTTATCAGGCGAATTAGATGAAGCCAAGTTCAGAAGTTTAAGGCTTAGGAATGGTCTATATATGGAGCTTCATGCTCATATGTTAAGGATAGCTATTCCTTATGGGGTCTTAAGTTCCGATCAACTCAGAGCCCTTGCGGATGTTGCTGATAAGTACGATAGAGGTTTTGGACACTTTACCACTAGACAAAATATTCAGTTCAATTGGATACAGCTACCTGAAATAGCTAATTTGTTGCGTGATTTAACTGAGGTTGGGTTGCATGCGATTCAAACGAGCGGAAAGGCAACAAGAAATATTACTGCAGACCCCCTTTCTGGTCTTACTGAAGGAGAGATTGAGGATGCAAGACCCTACTGCGAGTTAATTAGACGGTGGTTTAATTTACACCCTGAGTTTTCGTGGCTCCCTGGCAAGTTTAAGATCGCCATAAACGGGGCAAAGCTTGATGAGACTGCCTTGCGAATTCATGACCTTGGTTTGAGGTTGGTTCGAAACAATCAAGGTGAGTTAGGTTTTAGTGTTTATGTGGGAGGAGGATTAGGAGCCGCTGCAATGGTTGGTGCAGAAACAGCATCTTTTGTTCCAATTGAAGATATCCTGAGTTATCTTGAATCTACATTCAGGATATACAACTTAAAGGGCCGTCGCGATCATCAAAAGAAGCTTCGAATCAAGTTCTTGGTTCGTGAGTTAGGTGCAGCTGAGTTTTCTCGATTAGTCGATGAGGATTGGCAAGAAACTAAGGATGACCCAGAACTAAAACTAAACCTCAAAGAGCTTCAGAGTCTAAAAGAAGTCTTTGCATTGCCAATCAGGCCAATTAGTCTGGATGGATTTAAGGATGTTGCTGACTTTAATTACAGTATTTGGAAGAAAAATAATGTCAGAAATCATAAAGTATCTGGTTATAGGATTGTAAATATTTCTCTTACAAAGCCCGGAGCTGCTCCTGGAGATGCAACTTCAGAGCAGATGAGAATTCTAGCTGAGTTAGCTGACCAGTATAGCTCAGGCGAAATTAGAACAACCAAAAGACAAACAATTGTTTTTCCTTTTGTAAGAAAAGATCAGGTCAGTGACTTATGGAAATCATTGGAAAAATATGATCTTTCTAGTCCTCACCAAGGAACCCTTGCGCAGATAGTAGCTTGCCCTGGTAGAGATTATTGTGACCTAGCAAAGGCAGTCTCTATTCCAATAGCAAATAGAGTTCAAGAGCGATTTAACGACATGAATAGGCTACTTGATATTGGAGATTTAAATATCAACATTTCGGGATGTGAAAACTCATGCGCACACCATCACATTGCCGATATTGGCTTATTAGGTATGCAGAAAAAAGGTGAAGAGTATTATCAAATTACTCTTGCTGGTGAAACTCTTCATGAGACCAATATAGGGAAAAAGTTGGGACCATCAGTTAGCAGCGATGAAATCGTGGATGCTGTTGAAAGTATTGTCAATGTCTATATTGATAATCGTAAAAAAAATGAAAGGTTCACAGATGTTTTTAAGAGAATTGGAATTGAAGCATTCAAGGAGAAGGTTTATGGATGAGATTAATAATCCCACAAGTCTAATTAATAGAGATTATGAAGCAATTGAACTTGTTACTTTTGATGAGTGGTTAGACAATTCTGAAAAATTAACTAAATTAGGTGTTGGTGTAATCATAGGGCCCTCGGATGATGTTTATTTGATTCAAGATCAACTTGAGTTCATTGAATTGATTGCTTTAGATTTTAATAATTTTGATGATGGAAGAGGATACAGTCAAGCATACTTGTTAAGCAAAAGATGGAAGTATTCTGGAGAAATTATTGGTATCAATGCCCATCTTGATCAATTGCAATTTATGATTAGGTCTGGAGTCACCAGCTATCAATTATTGGAGTCTTATAAGGGGAGCAATGAGGAAGACTATGCTAATGGATTTAGTATGTGCTATCAAGCCGCTGCAAACAATCATGGACTCAGCTTGCAGTATTAATTTCTTTGTAATTACCGGAGTAGCTATATGAAAGAAAACAAATCAAGATCTGTTGGAAAGTCTATCTCGTGGAGGATTCTTGCCACTTGTGATACGATTTTAATTTCATTCATAATCACGGGAAGTTTTGCTATTGCAGCAACAATTGGATCAATAGAAGTTTTGACCAAAATGTTTCTATATTATTTTCATGAAAGGGTATGGAATAGACTGGAGTATGGTAGAAATTGATATGTAATAGTAGGCAATTTTAGGTGAATAATTTAAGGGTATAATATTGTCGATTTTTAAAAATGTTTATAGAATTATTAATTCAAGGTAGGTATTTATGTCAGTAATGACGGAGCGCGTGACACATGTGCATCATTGGAATGATAACTTATTTAGCTTTCGAACTACTCGAGATCCAGGTTATCGATTTAAAAATGGTCATTTCACAATGATTGGGCTTCCATCTGGAGAGCGTCCATTAATGCGTGCTTATAGTATCACGAGTTCTAATTACGAACCTGAGCTTGAATTCTTTAGTATTAAAGTTCAAGATGGTGCGCTCACCTCCAAGTTACAAAATCTTAAAGTAGGTGACGAAGTTCTAGTTGGCAAGCGTTCAACAGGCACACTGGTGCCGGATAATATGCTCCCTGGACGTTTCCTCTATTTGTTGGCAACTGGAACCGGTCTTGCTCCTTTTATGAGTATTATTAAAGATCCTGAAATTTATGACCAATTCGAAAGAATTATCTTGGCTCATGGTGTTCGAGAGGTGTCAGAGTTGGCTTATTCAGACTATATTGAAAACGTACTTCCAAATGATGAATATTTGGGAGAAATGGTTAGGGAAAAACTTGTTTACTATCCAACTGTAACCC
>CAZEAO010000035.1:0-11981 GCA_964510245.1 uncultured Piscirickettsiaceae bacterium
TTTTCATACGTCTATAACCCCTATTCCTATGGGATTTTATCAAATCCAATTTAAACTATGTACTAACTATAACCCAACTCCATATCCTATAGGTTTTTCTCAACAATGTTTATGAATTTTGGATTGTAAGAATCCTTTAGTAGTAGGGGTTTCAGGCAAATCAAAAAATGTCGTATAATTAATTCAATGCTCTCAAATTTTTCCCAAATATTTTTATTAGTCTCACCAGTATTTCTTCTCATTATATTGGGAAATATTCTTAGAAGGATAAGGGTGCCAGAACCGTCTTTTTGGGAAGTTAATGACAAGTTGTGTTATTGGGTTTTAATACCTGCTTTGTTGTTTCACTTCATCTCTCAGATTAGCCTATCTTCTGAAATCTTATATATTTATGCTGCAATTGTATTTGCTGGTTTTTTTATTGCTTTTAGTTCTGCTATTGTTTTAGGAAAATTGCTGGGCTACTCTGCTGAGGTTTGGACTTCAATTCTTCAAGGTGCTATGAGACACAATGCTTTTATTGGTCTTGCGATAGCTGGAAGTTTATATGGTGCTGAAGGACTAAAAATTGCATCACTCTTTATGTTTATTTATGTTCCCAGTATTAACATTATTATCATAACAATAATGGTGATGAGCCTTAACAAAGCCATTAACAAAGACTCAAAACAAGTCATAGTAAACGTATTTATTGAAATTTTTAAAAACCCCTTTATTTTGGCAATGGTTGCAGGCTTATTGGTTTCATTATTTGGTATAAATAACATGAGTGTTATTATTGATACTACTGAGCTTTTAGGTTCAGCAGCACTCCCAATAATGCTTTTAACAATTGGTGCCAAGACTAGAGTAAGAGATTTAACCTTAAAAATAACACCAATCATAATTTCAAATACTCTTAAACTAATAGCTTTACCTATAACTGCATATTTTGTAGCTGATTACTTTGGATTGAGTCAAATGGAGATAGTTGTTGCGGTTATCTTTGCCTGCGTTCCAACTGCCGCTATGTCTTATACACTAGCTAAGCAATTTGAAGCAGACCATAAATTGATGAGAGCTATTCTGACTACTCAAATTGCTTTATCATTCATAACAATTCCCTTGATACTTGCTTTTATTGCATAAATGCCATTTTTTGATATTTAAAATAAACTCTATAAATAAACAGAAATGTTAAAAAGAAGTGATATAATTAGCATAAGAGAGTTTCTCAACTCTATTTATACATTCCATAATTTTAGTGCATGAACGACAAAATTAAAGTAGTCAGTGACGCCTCTTTTGAGGCAGATGTTGTAAATTCCTCACAACCTGTTTTAGTTGATTTTTGGGCCGAATGGTGCGGTCCTTGCAAGGCTCTTGCACCCATACTTGATGAAATTGCAGATGAGTATGATGGCAAGATTACTATTGCAAAAGTGAATGTTGATGAAAATGTTCAGCTTCCACCAAAATATGGTATCAGAGGTATACCAACCATGCTTTTATTTAAAGATGGAGTAGTACAAGCAACGAAAGTTGGCGCTCTGTCAAAAGCCAATCTAAACGCTTTTTTAGACTCAAATATTTAACCTAATACATAAATTAAAACAAAAAAAAACTCAAAAAATCATTCCAAAAAATCAAACGTATCACAATTGTTTGTTTCAATTTTTAAGGCTTAATACCAAACCTCAATTAAACACAAATATATCCATATGAAACTATCTGAATTAAAAATCAAATCTCCCGCTGAACTTCTTGATCTTGCCCAATCTCTCGGGATCGAAAATATTTCAAGAGCAAAGAAACAGACACTCATTTTTGCAATTCTTAAGCATAAAGCTGAAAACGAAGAAGAGGTACTTGGTGATGGTGTATTAGATATTTTGCAAGAGGGTTATGGTTTTTTAAGGTCATCAAATGATTCATACGTTTCTGGTCCAGATGATATTTATGTATCTCCTAATCAAATTAGACGATTTAATTTGTCAACTGGAGATGTAGTCATTGGAAAAATTCGAGCTCCAAAAAAAGGAGAAAAGTATTTTGCTTTAATTAAGGTTTCTGAGGTTAATGGAGATGCGCCAGAAAATATAAGAAACAGAATTCCTTTTTCTTCGCTAACACCACTTCATCCAAACCAAAGATTAGGGCTTGAGTTAGGAAATGGTGGTACTGAAGATATTACAGCAAGAGTAATAGATTTAGTGGCACCATTTGGAAAAGGACAAAGAGGCCTTCTTGTTGCACCTCCAAAAGCTGGCAAAACTATGATTATGCAAAATATTGCCTCGTCAATTTCTGTTAACCATTCTGAATGTGAACTTATTGTTCTTTTGATTGACGAGAGGCCAGAAGAGGTAACTGAAATGGAAAGGACAGTGCGAGGTGAGGTTATATCATCAACTTTTGATGAGCCTGCAAAAAGACATGTTCAGGTTGCAGAAATAGTTATTGAAAAAGCCAAAAGAAGAGCTGAACAAGGCAAAGATGTCATCATTTTGCTTGACTCTATCACTCGTTTAGCTAGAGCTTATAATACAGTCGCTCCTTCATCAGGAAAGGTTCTTACTGGTGGTGTGGATGCAAATGCACTTCAAAGACCAAAACGTTTTTTTGGGGCAGCACGTAATATTGAAAATGGTGGAAGTATAACAATTATTGCAACAGCACTTGTTGAAACTGGCTCAAAGATGGATGAAGTTATTTACCAAGAATTTAAGGGTACTGGTAATATGGAGCTCCATCTTGAAAGAAGATTGTCTGAGAAGCGAATTTTTCCAGCAATTAATATTAATGCATCTGGAACAAGACGTGAAGAGTTGATTACTGAAGACCAAGAGCTTCAAAAAATGTGGATTTTGAGAAAAATTCTTCATCCTATGGATACAGTTGAAGCAGCAGAATTTTTAATTGAAAGACTTAGATTTACCAAAACTAATGATGAGTTTTTTGATTCAATGAAACAAAAAAAGTAAAGCATCGCTTTTAAGCTAGAGTATTTTATAATTGCTTTATGCTTCTTACAATTGTCAATTACCCTAATAAAATAATTTCCAGATATATTCTGAAAAATTTACTAGTCTTTTTTATATCTATTCTATTTATTGTTGGACTTATACTTTTTGGAAATCAATTTGTATTGACAGTTCAAGAAAGTTTTGAGCACGGCATTCCTATTCAAGAATTAATGCCAATTGTTGGCTTTAATATGATTCGTGATTTACCAGCCATAATCTCATTATCATTTTTTCTATCAATAATAATATCTATTTCGCAGTTTTATAAAAGTTCCGAGGCAGTTGTGATGAACTCAATTGGAATTGGCGATAAGAGTTTTATTCGTCTCATTCAACCCTTAGTTTTACTTTTATTTATCTTTGTTTTTTTCTTAACAATTTATGCTGTTCCATGGGCTAAAGAACAAAAGAGTTTTGCTGAAGATGAAACTGTAAACGCTTCAGAATTCTCTTTTATAACTGAAGGAAAGTTTGAGAGTTTTAAAAACGGAGAAATAGTTTTTTATGCTTCAGAATCAACTATAGCGGATACTGCTAATGAACAAAATATGGAAGAGATTTTTATTTATGTTTCAAAAGAAGAAAAACCAATTGTAGTTTTAGCATCTCAAGCAACTAAATATACTGATTCTAATAGTAAAAGCATTTATCTGAGACTCAAAAATGGTGTTCGTTATGAAGGGTTACCTGGAAGTGATAATGTAAATATATTGAACTTTGATAGATATGATTTAGAAATAGTTTCGGGTGAAGTACAAGAATCTCTATCGAATTTTTCTGAAATTGAAGAAAAACCTTCAATTCAGTTATTAATTGAAGGAGGAGTATTAGCAAATGCAGAAATGCAATGGCGTCTTTCTCAACCTATCTCTATCCTAATTCTTTCTATCATTGGCGTACTTTTAGGAAAAACATCACCAAGGTCTGGGAAGGGAGTAAATCTTTTGATTGGATTAATAATTTTCATGCTTTACAACAATGGCCTAATGGTGGCAAAAAATTCAATTGAGAGAGAGCTGTTAAATCCACTAATTGGTCTATGGTCAATACATTTATTTCTGATTCTATTTATAATCATTTTTTATCAGTTGAGACAAGGAAAAATGTCTTATTTTATTGCTAAAATATCCCCTTTCTAACAAACAGAAAATAATTATGTCTACCACTCCAAGTAAAATTTTAGAAGTTTTTGATAATCCTAATATCGAGAGAGACTTTGTAATCAGTATTGATACGTCGGAATTCACCTGTCTGTGTCCATTAACCGGCCAGCCTGATTTTGCCGATATACATATAGAATATATTGCCGATAAGCATTGTGTTGAGCTAAAAGCTTTGAAAAATTATTTTTGGTCTTACAGAAACGAGGGTGCTTTTCATGAAGCAGTGACCAATAAAATATTGGACGACTTGGTAGATGCTATAGATCCAAGATTTATTAGGCTGAAGGCAGTTTTCAATGTAAGAGGAGGAGTTTATACAAATGTTGAATGCGAACATAGAAAAGAAGGCTGGACTCCGAGAGAAGTAGTTAGATTATGAGCTTTATTCGTCAAAGTGTTACATTTGACAAAAAATTACTCGATTCAGATGCTCTAAAGGTTGTTAAAAAATTAAACAAATCAGGCTATGAAGCCTATTTAGTTGGAGGCTGTATAAGAGATTTGCTTCTTGGATATAAGCCAAAAGACTTCGATATAGCTACCAATGCAACTCCTGAACAAATTCAAAATTTATTTAAACGCTCAAGAATAATTGGAAGGCGTTTTAAGTTAGTTCACATCATGTTTTCAGCGAGAAAATTTATTGAAGTTGCTACTTTTCGCTCCTCTAAGATTAATCAAACCTCTTCCAAGGGAATGGTATTAAGAGATAACTATTATGGATCTCTAGAGGACGATGTTTTTCGGCGAGATTTTACAATCAATGGTCTTTACTTCGATATTAAAAGCTCAGAGGTTATCGATTATGTTGGGGGGCTAGAGGATGTAAAGTTATTGCAAATTAATATGATAGGAAGTCCTTCTGAGAGATTTGAAGAGGATCCAGTCAGGATGATTCGTGCTGTTCGATTTAAAGCCAGGTTAGATGCAACAATTGATTCAAAACTAAATGATAGTATTTTAAGAAATTCACACTTGCTTTCAAATGTCTCACCTGCAAGACTCTATGAAGAAGTAATTAAGTTATTTCATAATGAAAAATCACTTGAGGTTTTTAGAGAGCTATCAAATTTAGGTATTCTTAAATATCTATTTGCACAAACTCAAGAAGATTCTTTTGTAACTACTGCACTTTTAAATACTTCTGAGAGAATCAAGAATGAAAGCTCTGTAACTCCAGCTTTTTTATTTGCTGTTTTTCTTTGGTCAGCTCAAAAAAAGCGTTTTAATGAGTTAAAAAAGAAAAAAATGTCTCGTTTAGAGTTGATGATAAAAGCTTCTGAAGATGTAATAAAAAAACAAGTCCAACAGGTTATGATGCCTCGATGGTTGTCAGCTAGAGTGAAAGATATTTGGTTAATGCAATATCGCTTAGAAAACTATAATCCAAAAAAATCTAAAGAGCTTCTAAATCACCCTCGATTTAGAATGGCTTACGATTTTTTGGTACTGCGCTCAAAAAGTATTGATAAACAATTAATGGATAAAGCAGAATATTGGACAAACATTCAAAAATAAAGTCAGTTTTAATTACCGGATGTTCAAGTGGAATTGGACTTTGTCTAGCTAGAGGCCTTAAGAGTAAAGGTTATCGTGTTTTTCCAACTGCCAGGACAAATGAAGACGTAAAAAATCTTCAAAATTTAGGTTTTGAGGCATTGTTTTTAGATTTATCCTCTTCAGAATCTATAAATGCTGCTATTTTGAAACTTTATGAGATGACTGATAACTTGTATGCTTTAATAAATAATGGCGCATATGGACAAGCTGGAGCTCTTGAGGACATATCTAGGAAGGCTTTAGATAGTCAATTCCAGTCAAATGTTTTTGGCTGGCACGAGCTTACTAATTTAGTATTGCCAAAAATGAGAGATTCAAATTCTGGTAGGGTTGTATATATTAGTTCTGTATTGGGTTTTGTTGCTATGCCCTTTAGAGGCCCATATGTGGCATCAAAGTTTGCTGTGGAAGGTCTTGTGAGTACTCTAAGATTGGAGCTTAGTAATACAAATATAAAATTTTCTTTAATTCAACCAGGACCAATTGAATCTAAATTTAGAGAAAATGCCTATTTGGCATTTAAGGAAAATGTTGATGTTTCAAGTAGTCATTATCTGGAACGATACAAATTGATGATCAGAAGACTTAAATCTGGCAAAAATGTTAAATTTACACTTCCTCCTGAAGCTGTTTTGAAATGCACTATTCATGCTTTAGAGTCAAAAAAACCAAAAAACTATTATCGAGTAACCTTTCCAACAAAACTTTTTGCTTTGTTAGGTAACATATTACCTAGTAGATGGATGGATAATATTTTGAATAAATCTTAGGTGAATGGAAATAACTGATGGCTGAAAAATTTAATTTTAATAAAGGTTTATTAAAGCTCGAAGAAATTATTGATAAGATGGAATCTGGCGAGTTAAGTCTTGAAGAATCTCTAAAATACTTTGAAGAGGGTATCAAGATTCATAGGCAATGCCATTCAGCACTCAAAGATGCAGAGCAGCGCATTAGTATCTTGAGTGAAAATGATAACTACAATGAAGAAAAACCCCTTGGAGAGTCATGATTTTTACAGGGAGCGAGTCAACTCCCATATTAAGACTTATTTAGACTCGATATCATCGACTAATTCGTCTAGTGATGGGCTTAAAGAAATTATGAAATATAGTGCTTTGGCTGGAGGAAAGCGCTTTAGACCAATCCTTACCTACACAGTTGCGAGTCTTTTTGATGTAAAACTTGAAAAGGTTGATTCTTGTGCTTGTGCAATTGAGTTAATCCATATTTACTCGCTAATCCACGATGATTTACCAGCAATGGATGATGATGATATAAGACATAATCAGCCAACAAATCATAAAGTATTTGGAGAGGCTCAAGCAATTCTTGCTGGAGATGGACTCCAGGCATTGGCATTTCAAATCATTTGCAATGATCCATTAATTGATTCAAATACAAAAATTAAGTTACTAAGCTTATTGTCATATTCATCTTATGCGATGGCACAAGGTCAATCGATCGACTTGTCTATCATCTCTCAAAAGGTTGATATTGAAGTTTTAGATGATTTACACAAAAAGAAAACCGGAGCTCTTCTGAATTGTTCTGTCAAGTTTGGAGCATTGTTGAGTGATACTAGAGATCAAGATTTTTCAACTCTTGATGCATTTTCAAACTATTTAGGTCTCGCATATCAAGTGCAAGATGATGTTTTAGATGTTACGACTACTGATGAAATTTTAGGTAAACGTCAAAACTCAGATTCGCAAAAAAATAAACCTTCGTATCCGTCAATTATAGGTGTAGATAATTCTATAAAAACTTTCAAAAACCTTTATCAGCAAGCACTTGATGAATTAACTCATTTAAGTGTAGATGCTGATCCTTTGAGACTAATTACAGAACATTTAATGAAACGTACTTATTAAAACTCTGTCAGTATACTACCCCAACTAAAGCCAGCACCAATGCCTTCAAAAAGCAAAGTGTCACCACTTTTTATTCTTCCGTCGCGAACACCTGTGTCCAAAGCGAGAGGTATAGAAGCAGCCGAAGTATTTCCATGTTTATCAACAGTCTGAATGACCTTATCCATTGGTAACTTGATTCTTTTGGCAACAGCACTAATGATACGGATATTCGCTTGGTGAGGCACCATCCAGTCAAGATTTTCTGCAGTCATATTACAGTCTTTAAGTGTGTTTTCGGCAAGATTTGACAAGCGGTTAACTGCAAGTTTAAAAACTTCATTACCCTCCATCTCTATTGTTCCTAATTCATCGACTCCATTATTGTTAACATGAAGTGAAGATAAATAGTTACCATCACTGAGTATTTTAGAGTGTTTAATGCCTGTGTTCGAATCTGAGCTTAGGACAACAGCACCAGCTCCATCCCCAAATAGAGTAGCAGTTGAACGATCAGTCCAATTAACAATTTTAGACATTGTTTCACTTCCAACCACCAAAATATTATTAGCACTTCCATTTTCAATATACTGCTGAGCAGCGCTTAGTGCAAAAACAAAGCCCGCGCATACTGCTTGAAGATCAAATGCAGGGCATGAGGCCCCTAGTCGATTTTGAAGCATTGTTGCTGTTGCTGGAAAGATTTTGTCTGGAGTTGTAGTAGAAAGAATAATAAGATCGATATCTTGAGAATTGAGTTCTGCCATCGACAGTGCTTTTAAGCTTGCTTGCAGAGCAAGATCACAAGTGTTTTCATCGGTGACAATTCTTCTTTCTTTAATTCCGGTTCTTGAGAAAACCCATTCATCTGATGTATCAAGAGTTTTCTCAAGATCAAAATTAGTAACGATTTTTGAAGGCAGATAGCTTCCAGTTCCGATGATTCTTGCAAATTTTTTCATTATTTGTGCTCTTCTAATTCGCGTGTTAATTGTGCAGAAATCTTATCAGTTATTTTAGCATGTGCCTCAAGATAAGCCTCTTTAATTGCTTGTTGGAAAGAATCAACATCAGCGTTACCATGGCTTTTGACAACGACGCCTTTTAATCCAAGTAGGCTAGCTCCATTATATTTTCCTGGGTCAACTTTAGATTTAAAGTCTCTCATAACCGGTTTTGCAATAAGTGCAACTAGTTTAGAAAATAGATTTTTAGTGAAAGATTTTTTAATAAAGAAAGAGAACATTTTGGCAACTCCCTCACTTGCTTTAAGTGCAATATTTCCTTCGAAACCATCACAAACTATAACATCAACATTGCCTTTATAAATGTCATCACCTTCAACAAAACCTATATAGTTGAGTGATGAATTTTTTAAGAGTTCAGATGTTGCTTGACTCTTCTCATTTCCCTTTAATTCCTCAGTTCCAACATTTAAAAGTCCAACTGAAGGCCTTTCTATACCTTCAGTATTTTGTACAACTATAGAACCCATAATTGCAAATTGAAGTAGAGTGCTAGGTTTTGAGTCTATATTGGCACCTAAATCAAGCACATGGGTTGGGCCTTTAAGCGTTGGAACTGCAGACATAATGGCGGGCCTATCAACACCTTTAATAGTTTTAAGCACGAATCTTGCAATAGACATAAGTGCACCAGTATTTCCGGCACTCACGCATGCATCCGTTTCTCCATTTTTAACAAGATTAATGCAGACCCTCATAGAGGAGTCTTTTTTGTGTCTAAGTGCTACAGATGGGGAGTCATCCATATTGATAACTTCAGAAGCATGAGTTATAACAATTCTTTTATCAAATTTTGAGTATAAAGAATTATTATTAAGCTCTTTTTCAATGGCAGTTTTATCGCCTACGAAATTAATCAAAAGATCATTGTAGGATTTTAAAGCTTTAATACCAGCACTAACGGTTACATGCTCTCCAAAGTCACCACCTGAGGCATCTATTGATACCTTTATAGTCATGAATTATTTAAGCTTCAACTTCATCAATATCATCAACATCAGATTTAATAACCTGCTTGCCACGATAATACCCGTCTGCAGTAACATGATGCCTAAGGTGAGTTTCTCCAGTTTCTTGGTCTTCAGACAATGCAGGGTTTTTTAATGCATTATGTGAGCGGCGCATTCCTCTTTTTGAGGGTGTTTTTCTGCTTTTTTGAACTGCCATCTTTACTCCTTGCCAAAATTGGCTATTTTTATATTTTTTAAAACATCAAAAGGATGCTCTTCAACTTTATTTTCTTGTTCAATTTTCAAGCCACATTCTAAGTTATGTGATGGAGCCATAGGTATTGATAAAAGAATCTCATCAGTAATTAACTCTATAGTTTCTAACTCTTCTAAATCTCCAATATGATAAATCTCGTAACAACTATCGAGTTCATCAGCTTGATTTTCATGTCTTACAAACGCAAGATTGAGAGGGATATTTAAGTCTAATTTAAGATTATCTAAACACCGTTGACAATCTAAAACCACAGTTGAGTTAATTATCCCCTTAACGCAAGGCGTTTTTTCGTTTTCTAAATGAAATGATAAATTTACCTTTACACTGTCACTATCATTCTTTGCGATTTCATAAACTCTAGGCATGTCAGAAATTTTAAGTTCACCATGCAATCTGACCCCTTTCTTTGCAAAGCTAAATAATTTTAGGGTTTTTGGAAGCTGTTTACCTTTTTCCATTATCTTTTTTATAAAGCCGAAAATTATACCCAATAGTTTACTGAATGTTAAGAGCTTTCTCTTTGTCTTTTAGTCTCAAAGAGAGAAATTGCGGTTGCAACTGAAACGTTCAAGCTTTCTATATTTCCAGACATCGGGATAGAGACAATTTGATCACATGTTTTTTTAATTAATTGCCTTATTCCTTTACCTTCTGATCCAGCTACTATAGCAATTGACCCAGTTAAATTGACATCATAAATTGATGTTTGAGTATTTCCATCTAAACCAATTACCCAAAATCCTCTGTTTTGAATTTCTTTAATTGTTCTTGTTAGGTTTGTTACATGATAAAGATTAAGGCTGTTTATGGCACCCGCTGATGTTTTATGAACGATGGCACTGATTGGAGAAGAGCCATCTTTATTTATGACAACATGCTTAACTCCTGCAGCATTCGCACTTCTAAGGCAAGCGCCCATATTCCTTGGATCTTGAATTGAATCTAAAATTAGTATCAATGGTTGTTGTTTAATATCATTAATTGAATTTAAAAGTGATTCCTCATTTAGAAGTTTTGGAAGAATTACTTCTGAAATAACTCCTTGATGTGTCTCACCTTTCGAAACATTATCTAAGGTAACTTTATCTGTCATAGTAAATGGTATTTTTTGAGTAGACAGGGCTTTTTTTAAATTACTAATTCTTTTGTCATTTCTATTGTTTTGAATGAGTACTTTTAAAATCGATTCTGGTCTAGTATTTAATAGACTCTCAATATTGTGAAAGCCGAATATGTTGATAGATTTAGACATAAAAATTAGGCATTAGAGCAGTTTGTCATAATAAATTTCAATATAAGCCTCTTCTCTTATTTTTTTGAGCCATTCTGAATAGAATTTTTCAGCATTTAGATAGATTATCTCATCTTCGCATTCCTTTAGTTTACTACTTATATATCGCTGATCAACCTTTATCGCTATTGCAAGTCCAAAATCAGTTGAGTAGATTTCTGAAACTTCATTTTCTTCAAGTAAATCAAGCATTTTAAGAGTTTCGTTATTGACTGTAAGCCAGTCTGTTAAACCGCTGTCTTTATAACTTGGATGTTGTGAATGGAGTTTTGCAAAAGCTTCAAAAGACGCACCTTTTGAAATGTGATTTGAGAGTTTATTTAGAAAAGAAATAATTAATTTGTTTTTTTGATCAAGATTTTTCACATCAGAATCAATTTCAGAAATGATTATTTGAGCAATCTTAATTTGTTTTTGGTCCTTAACTAAGTTTTTATTTGAGCATGCATCTTGGATTTGCTTAATAGGGATTTCAATATCTTGAGTAATATATCTTTGAAGATTTAAAATGGATAATTTTTCAAAAACCTCCTGTTTTATTGAATTAATTTCTTTAAAATTTAATAGTTCATCAATTGAAAGATTGTTACTTTGTGCTATATCTATTAGAACTTCATTAATATTCTTTTCATTTGGCCATAGATTAAGTTCATTAACTTTTTGAAGTTGAAGTTTGAGATAAATTTGATTGTCAATTATTTCAATTTTTTCTTCCCTAGTGCTTGCAGATGGCCACTCATTTTGTAATGAGCTTATTAGAATTGGACTATTATTAACTACTGCAATAATGGAGTTATTAGAAAATGCATTTCCTGTAATAACTACAAGAAAAAGAACTAAGATTTTTTTCATTCTCT
>CAZEAO010000036.1:0-11271 GCA_964510245.1 uncultured Piscirickettsiaceae bacterium
AAAAGCTCAACAATTTCTATTGCGCCTGTCCGTGCTGGATCAATTAGGGCTTTATTATAGTTTCGACCTCTAAACCATTCAAAACCAGACACATCTTCAAACAGGTCAGCCTTATAAAATGACGCGTTAGGGATGTCGTTTGCCTCAGCGTTTGCTTTTGCCCTCTCGACTAGACCTCGATCCCCTTCTATACCAACAACTTCATTGACATACCTTGAGATTGGTAGTGTAAAGTTACCGAGACCACAGAAAAGATCGATGACATTATCCTTTTCATTTAAATCTAAAAGGTCAATCGCAAGGTCAATCATTTTTCGATTCAACTCAAAGTTAACTTGAGTAAAGTCGTTAGGTAGAAACGATATAACAATATCGTGCTTTGGAAGAGAGTAAGTTAGCTGAACTGGATTTTTTAGCGGCTTAATCGTATCCAATCCCCCGCTCTGGAGATACCAAGTAATTGATAGATTTTTTGCAAAGTCATTTAAGATTTCTTCATCATTATCATTCAGTGGCTGAAGGTGTCTTAGTATTAAAATTGTATCTTGCTCTGCAATCGCCACTTCAATCTGAGGAATATGATCTTTAATACTTAATCTCTCAATGCATTCTGAGAGTAGCTCAATGTTGTCACCTAAAGAAGGGTGTAATACCTCACACCGATTCATGACCGTAACAAATGAGGACTTTCTTTCTCTAAATCCAACAAGAACCTTTTCTTTTTTTGCTACGTATCGAACTCCTAAGCGAGCTTTTCGGCGATAACCCCAACTCTCAACTTGAAGTGGCTCTAGCCATTCTTTTGGTTGGACTTTTGCTTGAACCATAAAGGCGCTTTGAAGCCAATCGTTTTTTGCATTAATTTGATTTAAGCTCGTTAGGTGTTGAAATGAACAACCGCCACAAGTTCCATATACTGAGCACTTTGGTTCAATCCTGTCTGCAGAAGGCTCAATTAGTTCTATAACATCTGCCTCTTCATATTTTGCCCGGGAAAGTGTGCGAGATGCTACAACCTTTTCACCTGGCAAGACGCCCCGCGTAAAAATAACTTTATTATCAATGTGAGAGATACCTCTACCTTCATGAGACAATGACTCAATCTCGAGTTCATATATTTTGCTTTTTAACTTTCTTCTTCTAGACATCAAGAAGTTCCACCCAATGCTTGACTGGGATAGAACTCCCTTTCTGAAGATGCATTAAGCACCCAATATTACTGGTAACAATCATTTTAGGTTTTGAAGCACTTAAATTTTCAATTTTATTTGACCTTAACTGGTTTGATATTTTAGTCTCAAAAATTGAATAAGCGCCAGCAGAACCACAACAAATATGTGCATCTTTAACAGGTTTTTTGATATAACCAAATTCAGAAAGAATAGACTCAACGAGACCACTTAGCTTTTGACCGTGCTGCATAGTGCAAGGCTCATGATATGTAACATTTGTCTCTGAGAGATTTAACGCGCTTAAATCTTTTTCTGCCAAAAACTCTGCAATGTCCTTAGTTTTTGAAGAAACAATGAGCGCTTTTTCATAATAAGGTTCTGAGTCTTGAAAAAGATTAGGATAATCTTTAATCATGATTCCGCAGCCACTTGCACTAGATATTATTGTTTCAACTCCAGAGTCTAACTGCTGAATCCAATTGTCAATATTGCGCTTCACTTTTTTTAATGCGTCATCAGACGCAGCCAGATGTTGATCAAGTGCACCGCAACATTGATTTTGGGAAGTCTCTATTACTTTGACGTTAAGCTTAGATACTATATTTTTAATACTGTGGTTAATGTTTGGAGCAAGAGTTGGCTGAACGCAACCACCAATGAGAAGAACTGTGGAGATAGTTTTTTCAGGCTTAACCAATTTAGATTTTATATTTGAATGACGGAAGAAATATCCGACTGGCTTAAAGAGTACTGGTGTTAGTAGAGCTTTACGAACAATATATCGGTAAAGTGCTTGCAGTTTGCCTCTCTTTGATTCCATGATATCGCGACCTATTTCAAGCAATTGACCATACTCGACGCCCGACGGACAAGTTGTCTCGCAGGAACGGCATGTAAGACATCGATCCATATGACTTAATGACTTAACACTAAAATCATTTTGCTCTAGTGCAGATTTAATAAGATAAATTCTCCCTCTTGGTGAGTCTAGCTCGTCACCCAATATCTGATAAGTTGGGCAGGTTGCTAAACAAAATCCACAATGAACACATGACTCAATAATTTGACCCGCCTTGTCTCTAGTTGACTCAGAAACATTTGTATTTATTAGCTCAGTATGCATCAGATAAACACTCCATATGGATCAAACACCTCTTTAAGCTTCTTCTCAATCTCGTCTCTTGTGGTGGAGTCATTATTTTTAATAGTTTGCTTATATTGTGGTTCTTGAACTGCTTTCAAAGGGAATACCTTAAAACTAATCTGAGTAATAACTGCCAATTTACCCTTCGAGCCAACCAAAAGTCTGGAAACATCATAGCCAGCAACATTTTTCATCACTTGACCACCAAAATTTAATAAATCTCCCTTGCCATTTATTACTTGAACTCCTAAAACGCTATCTGACAAATCGGATCCTGAAGTTGAGTATAAAGAGCCAATTGTTTTCTCTGAATCATTTATGAAAAAAGGTAATGCTTGGTTATTTTCTCCTAGAATTTCGTTAATATGATTTACGATGGTTCCTGCTTTAACAGTAATCACTAATTCCTCAGGAAAATACTCCACTACACCTGAGTATAAAGACATATTTAAAGTTTCTTCCTTAGACTCATCAACAGAATTTGTGATTCTGAGTCGATTGGCATTTTTGACTTTGTTTTGAATTTCGCCAATAGTATTCATAATTAGAATCTCTCCAATTCAGGATGAGGTAAATTACCATTATGAACATGCATACTGCCTAATTCAGCACACCGGTGGAGGGTTGGAATGGCTTTGCCAGGGTTAAGAAGTGAATGAGGATCAAAAGCAGCCTTAATTTGATGAAAAACATCCAACTCAGCTTGACTATATTGATAGCACATCGCATCTAACTTCTCAACACCAACACCATGCTCTCCGGTTATACTTCCGCCCACTTCAATACAGGCTTTTAGAATTTCATTACCAAACTCCTCTGTCTTTTCCAATTCTCCTGGAACGCCTGCGTCATACAATATTAACGGATGAAGATTGCCATCACCTGCATGGAAAACATTTGCTACTTTGAGACTGTATTGCCTTGAAAGATCATTAATTTTCTCTAGAATATCTGCCAAGTGTCTTTTGGGTATCGTTCCATCCATACAATAGTAGTCGGGAGATATTCGACCCACAGCAGGGAATGCTGACTTCCTTCCCTTCCATAATAAGAGTCTTTCCTCTTCAGTTTCAGAAACTCTTACTGAACTAGCCTTTGAAAGTAAGCCTAATACTATTTCGACATCACTCTCCACCAACTGCTCTGAGCCATCTAACTCACACAACAGAAGCGCTTTTGATTCCAAAGGGTAGCCAGGCCTTGCAAACTCTTCTGATGCTTCAATTGCAAATTCATCCATCATCTCAAGTCCAGCAGGAATAACGCCATTTTTAATGATTTCAGCAACTGCATTTGCACAATCTCTAACACTATCAAATCCAGCCATCACGAGCTTAGCAACTTGGGGTTTCTTAGTCAGCTTAACCGTTATCTCGGTGATAACGCCTAATAATCCCTCAGAGCCAGTCATTAAAGCGAGCAGACCTAAACCTTCATCCTGTCTTGAAAAGACCAGCTCATCGCCATCAATAGTTAAGATTTTTATGGATTCAATATTTTGTACTGTCAGCCCATACTTAAGGCAATGAACACCGCCTGCATTTTCAGCAACGTTCCCTCCAATTGTGCAAGCAATTTGAGACGATGGGTCCGGGGCATAATATAAGCTATACTCATCTGCCGCCTCACTAATTGCCAAGTTTCTAACACCGGGCTGAACAACTGCAGTTTTTTCATCGGGGTTTATAGAGATAATTTCAGTCAATTTTGAGAGTCCTAGAACAACACTATCTTTCAGTGGCAAAGCACCTCCTGACAAGCCTGTTCCCGCACCTCTAGTTACGACAGGTGTTTTGTTGTTACGGCAAATTTCCAATACTTTCTTTATTTGACTGACATCATTCGGCAAAACAACGGCCAATGGTTTTTGTTTGTATACACTAAGACCATCACACTCAAAGGGGCGAGTATTTTCTTCACCACTAATGACGATGTTTTTTGGTAATGATTTCTGTAACTGAGAAATTATGGACACTTCAAAATTCAGTTGTTATTAGTATTCATATAATAGAGAAATGTACTTAATTTTTTTAAAATTAAATTCAAGTGGTTATGAATTTAATTATTAATATTTTTTTTAATATCTTAGATAATAATTTCATTAAAAAATTATATCGTAAATTAACTTTCATCAACTTGGTATATTGGTTTGACCAATTTGATATTTAACCTGAAAATAAGATTATGAAATCATTCTTACCACCTAAGAGATTATTAATGGGTCCGGGACCCTCTGAAGTTCATTCAAGAATTTTAAACGCCATGGCTAGACAGACTATAGGTCACCTAGATCCTGCATTTATAGAAATGATGGATGAAACTAAGCAGATGTTAAAGTATGCCTTTATCACTGAAAACGAATTAACTATGCCCATTTCCGCTCCAGGATCTGCTGGCATGGAGGCCTGCTTTGCTAATCTTGTTGAGCCTGGTGACAAGGTAATTGTCTGTATCAATGGTGTTTTTGGCACTCGAATGAAAGAAAACGTCATTCGTGTTGGTGGTGAGGCCATTATCGTTAATGATGAATGGGGTAAGCCAGTTGACATTCAAAAAGTTGAGCAAAGTTTAATAGATAACCCGGACGCTAAAATTGTAGCTTTTGTTCATGCTGAAACTTCTACAGGAGCAATTTCTGACGCAAAGCGACTCTGTGAATTAGCCACTAAACATGAATGCCTTACTATTGTTGATGCGGTAACCTCTCTTGCTGGATCAGAGTTAAGGGTTGATGATTGGGGAATTGATGCTATCTATTCTGGCTCTCAAAAGTGCTTATCAGCTATGCCAGGATTATCACCTGTCAGTTTTAGTGAAAAGGCTATTCACAAGTTTACTCACCGAAAAACACCAGTGACAAGCTGGTTTTTAGACCTTAACCTAGTAATGGGTTATTGGGGCAAAGGTGCAAAGCGAGCATACCATCATACAGCACCAGTGAATACCTTGTATGGGCTGCATGAGTCTTTAGTTATGTTGACTGAGGAAGGCTTAGAACAATCCTGGGCACGTCACAAAGAAAATCATCTTTTGCTTCGCGATGGACTAAGCAAACTTGGAATTCAATATTTGGTGGATGAATCATGTAGACTTCCGCAGCTTAATAGCGTTTATATTCCTAAGGGCAGTGATGACGCCATGGTTCGATCTAGCCTGATGAACGATTTCAATATAGAGATTGGAGCTGGGCTTGGCGACCTTGCAGCAAAGATTTGGAGAATCGGTCTAATGGGTCACACATCAAGAAAAGAGAACGTGGAACTTTGTTTGTCAGCCCTTCAAGAAATCTTATAAAAAATGATTAAGTTTTTATTTTTGCAAGTAACTGCTCTTCTGTCTCAACTCTGTCAGGATCTGGTAGGCAACAATCTACAGGACAAACTTCGACACACTGAGGGGTATCAAAATGACCAACACATTCGGTACAAAGGTCACCATCGATTTCATAAATTTCTTCGCCCATATAGATAGCTTCATTCGGGCACTCAGGAACACAAACATCGCAATTAATGCATTCATCAGTAATAAGCAAAGACATAAAACTTCTCTCAATTTTAGTATTTAATTCGCATAACTTTTTTTAAGTTATGACAACACATTTTCCACCTGTATATTTTATCTTATCAGCAATAATATAATTAGGATTTTGGGTATCATTAACCATTTAATTTTTACGTTTATTATGCGAAAACTTTTAGTTATCTTTTCAATTTTATTTTCAACGCTTTCTTTTGCTAGTTTTGACGATGGTATCTATGCTCACCTAACAACGAACAAAGGCAAAATAACAGTAGAACTAGCCTTTAAAAAAGCACCCCTTACTGTCACAAACTTTATAGCTCTTGCTGAAGGCACCAAAAAGAGTGTTAAGGAGCTTGGAGTTCCCTATTATGACGGACTCACTTTTCATAGAGTCATTGATGAATTTATGATTCAGGGAGGTGACCCAAAAGGAAACGGAACAGGTGGACCTGGATACATGTTTGCAGATGAGTTTACAGATCTCATTCATGACAGACCTGGCGTTTTATCCATGGCGAACTCAGGCCCAAACACTAACGGCTCTCAATTCTTTATTACCCATGTCCCTACCCCATGGCTTGACGGAAAGCATAGCGTATTTGGGAGCGTTGTTGAAGGCATGGATGTCGTTAATTCTATTGAGCAAGGTGACATCCTGGAAACTGTAAGAATTGAGCGAATTGGCGAGGAAGCGAATCAATTTATCGCTAATGAAGAGTCATTCAATTCCTTAATTTCACAAGCAAATGAAAAAATTCTTGCACAGCAAAAGCTTCGTCAAAAAGATTTTGAGTCCTATGTAGCTTCAACCTTCCCGGGCGCCGAAGAAGATGAACAGGGCTACTTCTCAATAATCAACAAACAGGGAAGCGCATCTTTGGCAAGCAACGAACAAATCGTCGCCGTTGATGTTGCATTGAGAGCGAATAGTGGAGAAATTCTTCGTCAAGCAGGCAGCCCTATTCCATTTATTCTTGGTAGTGGAGAAATAATCAGTATCATTGATTCTAATGTACAAAAAATGTATATTGGGGAGGAGCGAACTGTTATAGCGACTTATGAATCTGTCTTCGGGGATGCTCCTAGTGGCAACATACCTCAAGATGCATTCTTGATTTTTAATCTTGTACTCATTTCTGCTGAGGATAACTAACTATGTTTCTTGAGCTATTAAGCTTTCTTTCATCATTAGACACTGGCTTTAATGTCCTCAGTTATTTGACCGTTAGAGCAGTTTTTGCAATGATGACTGCTCTGCTGATTACTTTATTCCTCGGTAAATGGATTATATCAAAACTTCAGCAATATCAAATCGGACAAGTCATACGTGACGATGGGCCGGAAACACATTTTGAAAAGAAGGGAACTCCTACAATGGGAGGGGTTCTGATTCTATTTACTTTTTTCACCAGTGTGGTGATTTGGGGCGATTGGAGAAACCCATTTCTTTGGATCGTATTACTAACGGCATTCTTATTCAGCACAATTGGTTTTATTGATGACTATCTGAAAATAAAAAAACAAAATTCAGATGGCCTTAGTCGAAGACAGAAACTATCTGCTCAAACCATTAGCACTTTGTTGATATGTTTTTTTCTTTTGAGCTTAAACTCTAAAACTATTGGAACTGAACTCTTAATTCCTTTCTTGAAGGATGTGGTAATCCCACTAAACGCAATAGGGTTTCTAATAATTGGTTGGTTTGCTATCGTTGGAGGATCGAACTCAGTCAACCTAACTGACGGTCTTGACGGCTTAGCAATTATGCCAGTCATCATTATCAGTGGTGCGCTCGGCGTCTTTGCATACATTGGAGGCAACTATAACTTTTCTGCCTATCTCAATATGCCATTCATGCCCGGAACGGGGGAAGCGTTTGTGTTATGCGCAGCACTCATTGGGTCGGGTTTTGGCTTCTTATGGTTTAATACCTATCCAGCTGAAATCTTTATGGGTGATACTGGATCTCTGTCACTTGGTGCAATCCTTGCAGTCATTGCCATCATCGTACATCAAGAAATTTTATTGATCCTAATGGGTGGAATATTTGTAGCAGAAACCTTGTCAGTCATCATACAAATTGGTTACTTTAAGAGAACACAGAAAAGGTTTTTTTTGATGGCCCCTATTCATCATCACTTTGAAAAAAAAGGACTAAAAGAACCCAAGATAATTGTGCGTTTTTGGATTGTTACTCTAATACTCGTATTAATAAGTTTGGCGAGCATCAAGATTAGGTAACAAATAAACTGTTGAACTGTAAAATACGAGCCCATGAGCATTAAATCAGACAAATGGATTAAAAAAATGTCTCTTGAAAATGAGATGATTAATCCCTTTGAGCCAAAACAAATTCGTGAAACTGAGGGCCAAAAGATTATTTCATATGGAACCTCAAGCTATGGCTACGATGTTAGATGTTCAACCGAGTTCAAAATCTTTACAAACATTAATCACAATATTGTTGACCCTAAGAATTTTGATGAGCAAAGCTTTGTCGAGGTTAGCGCTAATGAATGCATTATTCCTCCTAACTCGTTTGCACTAGCGAGCACTGTAGAGTATTTCAAGATACCACGCTCTACGCTTGTTATTTGTCTCGGAAAATCAACCTATGCAAGGTGTGGAATCATTGTCAATGTGACACCACTAGAACCAGAATGGGAAGGACACGTGACTCTCGAATTTTCAAATACCACACCGCTTCCAGCAAAGATTTATGCAAATGAGGGTGTAGCTCAAATGCTATTTTTTGAGTCTGACGAGATATGTGAAACCTCCTATAAAGACAGGAAAGGGAAATACCAAGGCCAAACTGGTGTTACCCTTCCAAAAGCTTAAATAACATGTCGGAAATTTCTAAGCGTCGCACCTTTGCGATTATTTCTCATCCTGATGCTGGTAAAACGACTGTCACCGAGAAACTGTTACTTTATGGTGGAGCAATAAAAACTGCTGGAAGTGTTAAAGCTAGAAAAGCGGACACACATGCCACCAGTGACTGGATGGAAATGGAGAAAGAAAGGGGTATATCAGTGACATCCTCAGTCATGCAATTTCCTTATGATAATCACGTCATCAATCTTTTAGATACCCCCGGACATGAAGATTTTTCTGAAGACACCTATAGGACACTGACAGCCGTTGACTCTGCTCTGATGGTTATTGATGTGGCCAAAGGAGTTGAACAGAGAACCATCAAACTGATGGAGGTTTGCAGACTTAGAGATACTCCTATACTGACCTTTATCAACAAGCTTGATCGAGAAGGAAAAGAACCCATCGAGCTTCTTGATGAGGTCGAATCAGTCTTAAATATTGAGTGTTCACCAATTACATGGCCTATTGGAATGGGCAAAGGCTTTAAGGGTCTTTACCACCTACATAAGGACAAGATTTATCTATTCGAAAGTGGAAAAAATGCAAGTATTGGTGAAAATACTGTCATTGAAGGCATCAATAATGCAGAGCTTGATGATGTTTTAGGTGAAGACCTTGCAAGTGATACTCGTGAAGAGATTGAACTTATTGCTGGAACGACGAATCCTTTCGATATTAATGATTTCCTAGAAGGAAAACAAACGCCCGTTTTTTTTGGTTCAGCAATAAATAACTTTGGCATTGAAAATCTCCTAGATGGTTTTATCCAGTTCGCTCCAAAACCTCAGGGCCGTGAGAGTGATGTAAGAGTAGTGCTTCCAGATGAAAACAAACTTTCAGGCTTCGTTTTTAAGATTCAAGCTAATATGGACCCAAAACATCACGATCGTTTGGCTTTTATGAGAATAGTGAGCGGAGAGTATCAGAAAGGAATGAAGGTTCTTCAAGTCTCAACAGGTAAGCAAATTAAAATAGCTAATGCTGTTACCTTTATGTCTCGAGAAAGAAGCTCAACTGAAGTAGCTCATGCCGGGGATGTTATCGGCATCCATAATCATGGTGGTATTGGCATCGGTGACACCTTTACTCAAGGTGAGAAAATTAATTTTCAGGGGATACCGAACTTTGCTCCTGAGCTCTTCAGAAGAGCACAACTGAAAGACCCGCTGAAGGCAAAGGCACTTCAAAAAGGTTTAGATCAGCTTTCTGAAGAAGGAGCTACTCAAGTCTTTAGGCCGGTTTCAAACAGCTCTCAGATACTTGGAGCTGTTGGTGTATTGCAGTTTGATGTCGTTGCACATAGACTGAAGTATGAGTATGGTGTTGATTGTCAATTTGAAACAATCAATGTTGCAACAGCCAGATGGGTAAGTGGGTCAGATAAAGACATTGAGCAACTTAGGATAAAAGCTGGTAACAATATAGCAATCGATAGCGCTGGAATGCTGACTTATTTAGCGCCCAGTATGGTAAATCTTCAACTAACAATGGAGCGCCACCCGGAATTAACATTTAGCGCCACTCGGGAACACTAATGCTCTACTACCTCTAAGGGTCGAACTACCTCAGCAATATCTTTCTTATTTAAATAACCAATATCTGATCCGTTTGAGTCTTGAACGATACAGCAGTCTGCATTTTGCCTAAGCATTTCACAAAGTACGGAATCGATTGTGTCCATTTCATTCACCTTAATATTGGTAGATCCATTTTCTGGTTTTTGATTAGTCATGACTGAATTCGCATGAAGTACATGAGAGCGATTCACTTTCTTAACAAAATCTCTTACATAGTCGTCTGCTGGTGTCATTAAGATTTCCTGAGAAGTTCCATGTTGAACCAGCTCACCACCATTAAGAATTGCAATTCGATCACCAATTTTTAGCGCCTCATCAAGGTCATGGGTAATAAAAATAATGGTCTTGTGCAGCTCTTCTTGAAGTTCTAAAAGCAAATCTTGCATATCGCTTCGAATGAGCGGGTCAAGCGCACTAAACGCCTCATCCATCATTAAAATCTCAGTATCACAAGTCAGAGCTCTTGCCAAGCCCACTCGCTGCTGCATGCCTCCAGAGAGCTGTGAGGGATAGCGATCCTCATACCCTGTTAATCCTACTCGGTCAATCCATTTCTTTGCACTCGCAGTAGCCTCGTCTTCCTTGACTCCTTGCAAATGCAATCCCAAACAAACATTGTCCATAATGGTTTTGTGTGGAAGAAGCGCGAAGCTTTGAAATACCATTGCAGTTTTTTGTTGTCTGAATTGTCTTAGCTTCTCCATTGGCATCTGAATGACATCATCTCCACCAATCATTATTGAACCAGCAGTTGGCTCAATAAGTCTATTAATGTGTCGTATCAAGGTAGATTTTCCTGATCCAGATAGACCCATAATTACCTCGATATTTTTATTGGCTAATTCAAGATTGATATTACTCAAACCTAGAACATGCTTATGCTCCTTGAGAAGGTCATCTTTCCCCATTCCATTATCAACGTGCTTCAATACAGATTGAGCTTTGGGCCCAAAAATCTTGGTCAGATTAGAAATTT
>CAZEAO010000037.1:0-11258 GCA_964510245.1 uncultured Piscirickettsiaceae bacterium
CTTACTGGTTTAGAGTTCTACCACCATCGATATTAATAATTTGGCCAGTAATATAACCTGAATTAGCCAAAAACAGTACTGTATCGGAAATATCCTGAGGTGAACCTTGCTTGTTAAGTGCAATTCTCTCGAGCATAAGTTTTTTTTCGACATCTGAAATCTCTTCACTAGCCTCAGGCCAAAGAATTGATCCTGGTGAAACACCATTAACCCTAATTTGAGGTGCGAGTTCCTTTGCTAAGGATTGAGTAAGCATTTTCAAACCGGCTTTCGATATATTATAAATAGCATGATTTTTTAATGGTCTTTCAGAATGAATATCAATAATATTGATGATTGATCCGGCATTATTTGCTAACTTTTGGCTTAGTCCCTTAGATAAGAAGAATGGTGCTCTTAGATTAATATTTAGGATATTCTCCCAATCTGTATTATCACTGTCTTCGACAGACCTTGGATAAAAGACAGATGCATTGTTTACTAGCAAATCTAGAGATTCAATTGAGTCAGTTATTTTTGAAATACTGTCAAGGTTACTGAGATCTCCTGTAATGACTTTTGCTGTATTTATATGGATTGAATTAAGTTTATCGCATAACAGTTTTGCTTTTTCAATAGACTGATTGCAATGAATAATGATTTTGAAATTATTTTTGTGGAGTGTTTTGACAATCTGCTCTCCAATACGAGCCGCACCGCCGGTAATTAATGCTGTTTTCATCATTGTTTAGTCTAAAGATTAAAATTTATATGTATTTATCGTTTTATAAAGAATATAGAGTGTTCACAGTATAAAATCTTTTTTACTTATGGGTCTAGAAAATATTATATCTAAAAGCATTAAAACCAATAATAAGCCAATTGGTTTTGATGTTTTTATGAATCTTGCTTTATATCATCATCAGTATGGTTACTATCGTTCAAATAAAATGATTTTTGGAAATAAGGGTGATTTTATTACATCTCCAGAAGTCTCAGACCTTTTTGGCTTTAGTCTTGCCAAGCAGTGTAAACAAATTCTTAATGGTGGCGATATACTAGAATTTGGCGCAGGTAGTGGTATTCTTGCAGCGCAGATACTATTTGAGCTAGGAAGATTAAACTCTCTTCCAGATAAATACTTTATTATTGAATTAAGTTCACAACTTAGAAATACTCAAAATGCAACTATAAAAAAAATCTTGCCTGAAATATTTGATAGAGTAGTATGGTTGAGTGAGTTTCCTAACAATTTCAAAGGCGTGATTATTGCTAATGAGGTGTTGGACGCATTTCCTGTTAAGCGTATTTCTTATTCCAATGGTCATTTTTATGAATTAGGCGTAGATTTTAATGGTGATCGCTTTCATTGGAAAAAGTTTCGAGAGCCATTCTCAAGTTCTAAGATACCAGCCGCTAAGAATTTTAAAGAGGGCTATACCACTGAATTAAATCTTCAATCTAGTGCCTGGATAAAATCTCTATATGAATTTATTACTGAGGGCACGATTCTCTTGATTGATTATGGAATGACTAGAGACGAATTTTTTCATCCCCAGCGCGCCGAGGGAACGCTAAAGTGTTTTCACAAACACAAATCAAGTAATGATCCATTTATCAATATTGGGGAACAAGATATAACTTCGTCTGTTAACTTTACTGATGTTGAAGAGAGTGCTATCGACGCTGGCTTTGAAATATCTGGGTTCACAACACAGTCTATGTTTTTGATTTCGTTGGGAATTGAAAACTTTCTTAAAAACGAAGAGGATGACGAAAAAAAAGCGAAAATCGCTCAAGAAATTAAGCAACTAGTATTACCTGGAACTATGGGAGAAGTCTTTAAAGTAATGGCTTTGAACAAGAAACAATCAGTAAAATTGGATGGCTTTAGAGAGCTAGATTTAACCAGTAGGCTGTAGAATTTAATTATGGATATTTTTCAAGCATTCGTTTTAGCCTTGATTCAAGGGTTGACAGAATTTTTACCCGTATCTTCTTCTGCACATCTCGTTATTTTGCCAAGGTTTTTTGATTGGCCTGATCAAGGTTTAGCTTTTGATGTAGTTCTTCATTTTGCTTCTCTTTGCGCTATTGTTTTGTATTACAAAGAATCACTTATCCAACTCTATAAAGATTTTTTTTCTTCAATCTCAAATAGACAAATGCAGGGAGATTCAATGCTTGCTTGGGGAATTTTATTAGGCACAATTCCTGTTGGTTTGGCTGGGTTGTTTTTTAATGATTTTGTTGAAAGTAACCTAAGAAATTTTCAAGTTATTGCCTACGCAACAATTTTCTTCGGTGTTATCCTTGGTCTCTCTGATTTGGTTCATAGAGCTAGAGGCGTAAGTCGTGAGATGATTAGAGGCTCTGATATTTTAATTGTGGGTTGCTTTCAGGCATTAGCCTTGATTCCTGGAACTTCTCGATCAGGCATTACAATCACTGCAGCATTGCTGATTGGATTGTCAAGGAAGTTATCAATTAAATTTGCATTTCTCTTGTCGATTCCTGTCATTTCTATTGCAACTCTAAAGAAACTCTTCGAATTATCTAATGAAACCAACCAAACTGATTGGCTAATTCTTTTAATCGGTTTTTCTATTGCGTTTTTGACTGCTTATTTTACAATTGTATTTTTTTTAAGGCTGATTGAAAAAATTGGTTTTCTTCCGTTTGTTGTTTATCGAATTCTTCTTGGAGTAATGCTATTTATAGTTTAATGCCACAACCTATTTATAGAAAGGACTATAAACCCAGCTCTCATTTAATTAAATCAACTGAGCTGGTTTTTAATTTGGGAGATGATCAGACAATCGTCTCCTCTCGGATTGTTTTTTATAAAAATCCACTCATTTCAAAATCTGTCGATGAGTTATTCTTGAATGGCGAATCATTAGAACTTTTATCAATCAAAGTTGATGGTATGAATGTTGATTATGAACTAAAAGAGGATGGGCTATTCTTAATTAATCCACCTGAAAACTTTGTTTTAGAGATTGAAGTAAGGATTCATCCAGAGAGCAAAACTGATCTAAATGGTCTCTATCAGTCGAGTGGTAATTTTTGTACTCAATGCGAAGCTATGGGTTTTAGACAAATCACCTACTACCTTGATAGGCCTGATGTTTTGAGTGTATTTACTACTAAAATAATTGCAAATAGAGATCATTATCCAGTGCTTTTAAGCAATGGTAACCAAATAGAGGATTCTAAAACTCACTCGATTTGGCATGATCCTGCACCAAAGCCAAGCTACTTATTTGCATTAGTTGCTGGAAAACTGGATTTTCTTCAGGATGAGTTCATAACATCTAAAGGAAGAAAAGTAGACTTGAGGCTTTATGTAGAGCCTCATAATATGCACAAAACAGCTTTTGCGATGAAGTCCCTAAAAAAAGCTTTTGAATGGGATGAAAAAAGATTTAATCTAAGTTATGACCTTGATATCTACATGATTGTTGCAGTTGACGACTTCAATATGGGGGCAATGGAAAATAAAGGATTAAATATTTTTAATTCAGACTGTATTTTAGCTAACCAAAATACTACAACTGATTCAAGTTTTATAAGGATTGAGTCCATTATTGGCCATGAATATTTCCATAATTGGACTGGAAATAGAGTGACCTGTCGTGACTGGTTTCAATTAAGTTTAAAAGAAGGATTAACTGTCTTTAGAGACCAGGAGTTTTCTTCTGATTTAAGGTCAAGAGCAATCCAAAGGATTTCTGATGTTATTCAACTCAAAACAAGGCAATTTTCAGAAGACTCAGGGCCTATGGCACACCCTGTAAGACCAGAATCCTATATTTCAATGGACAATTTTTATACTTCAACTGTTTATGAGAAAGGAGCCGAAGTTATTCGAATGATACACACCATGCTTGGTGAAGAAGGTTTCCAGAAAGGTATGAAATTGTACTTTGAGAGACACGACGGAGATGCGGTTACCATTGATGATTTCGTCTCAAGTATGGCTGATGCAAATAATATCAATTTTGAAAGTTTTATGCCTTGGTATTCTCAATCAGGAACACCTGAAGTAAGTATTAAAGACGAGTATGATTCTGATAGCAAGGTTTACACTGCAACATTTACTCAAAACAATCTAAATACACCATTTGTTATTCCAAATCAGTTTGGTTTATTAACTCAAGATGGCAAAGAGATTGAATCTGGGTTAGTTATTATTGATGAGTTGAATAAAACATTTTCCTTTGAAAATATTCCTAGCAAGCCAATTCCATCTTGGTTTCGCAGTTTTTCTGCGCCAATAAAGTTCAACTCTAATCATTCAGTTAAGGAAAAGATATTTCTAGTTTCAAATGATTCTGATCCCTTTAATCGTTGGGATAACGCTCAAAGTCTATGGTTGGAGTACATTCTTAACCCAGAGTTAGTTTCTGAAGAAGGAATATTTAGTATGATTGAAAATCTCTTTGTTAAAGAGTCTGATTTTTACCTGCTATCAGAAATGCTAAGTCTTCCTTCAGAGCAAATTATTCATCAAAATGTTGAAAAAATTGATGTTGAAGCTGTCCACAATAAGCGTAATAAATCTTATCTTAAGATTGGAGAAGTATTTAAAGAAACTTTGTTGGAGGCCTATGAAAAATTAAATTATACGAAGTCGTTTGATTTGTCCTCAAACTCAGTAGCTGAACGCGCTTTGAAAAATAAGTGTTTAGGATATCTTACAAAGCTCGGTGAGCATGAAATAGCATATCAGCAATTCATAAATTCAGAATGCATGACAGATCAGTTTGGAGCATTTCAATCTTTACTTGAATCTTCAAATCCATATCGAGATGATGTTATTGATCGTTTTTCCCAACAGCATAAGTCGGATGTTCAGGTAATGGATAAATGGTTTAGTGCTCAAAGTGTTTCTTCTCTAACTTCGGTTGAAGAAATTAGAGGTTTAATGAAGCATGAATTGTTTACCATGAAGAATCCTAATAGAGTTCGATCGGTCATTGGATCGTTTAGTCAAAATTCTATTCAGTTTCATTGCCAGGAGGGTTATCAGCTCTTGAGTGATGTAATCGTCGAGCTAGATGATTTGAATCCACAAATTGCAGCAAGATTTGCTGGAATTTTCAATCATTGGAGGCGCTTTACCTCGAAATACTCTAAACTACAAGAATTTCAAATTAAATCAATAATTGAAAAAGATAAAATTTCGAAAGATGTATTTGAGATTGTTCAATCTGCAATCACAGGAAAACACTAATGTCGTATCTAAAAGCTAAAAAATTAAGTGAGCATTTAATTTCAAAGAATCTATCAATCGCTTTTGCTGAATCTTGCACTGGAGGCTTATTATCAAGCTCGCTAACTTCAATTCCAGGGGCTTCTTCTTACTTTAATTGTGGCTTTGTAACCTATAGCAACAAGTCTAAAATAAAGATGCTTGGGGTTAATCATGATTCAATTGAATTGTTTGGCGCCGTAAGCGAAAAGGTTGCTCATGAAATGGCAATGGGTGCGGGTCAAAATTCTCAGAGTCATCTTGCTGTTTCGATTACAGGAATTGCTGGCCCCTCTGGGGGGACACCTGAGAAACCAGTTGGCATGGTTTGCTTTGGTTTTTATATTAAAGGTAATGTTGAAACTACCACCCAATTTTTCTCTGGCGCAAGGTCTGAAATAGTATCTGAGAGTATATCCTTTGCGTTATCCGAGCTGACAAAAAAAATCGAATGAATAGTTTTCTAGTTTCCATTGCGCCTATGATGGATTGGACTGATAAACACTGTAGATATTTTTATCGTCTCATAAGTAAAAATGTTCAGTTGTACACTGAAATGATTACAACAAAAGCAATTCTTAGAGGGGATAAAAATCGATTATTGGATTTTAATACTAACGAAAATCCTTTAGTTCTTCAGCTTGGCGGAAGTGACCCAAAAGAAATGGCTGAGTGCTCTTTAATCGCTCAAAATTGGGGCTATGATGAAGTTAATATAAATGTCGGCTGTCCATCCGACAGAGTCCAGTCAGGGAGTTTTGGTGCATGCCTTATGAAAGAACCTGATCTCGTTGCAAAGTGCGTTGAGAATATGATTGAAAAGTGCGACATTCCTGTAACTGTGAAACATCGAATAGGGATTGATGATATGGAGAGTTATGACCAGTTATCTGATTTTGTAGGCAAGATAAGTGAAAAGGGTTGCCAGCACTTTATTGTTCATGCTCGCAAAGCCTGGCTTACAGGCTTAAGTCCAAAAGAGAACAGAACAATACCACCACTGAATTATCCATGGGTCTATCATCTGAAAAAGGATTTTCCAAAATTAAAGATTACAATTAATGGCGGTATTGAAAATTGTGAAGAAATTGCAAAGCATTTAGGGCGAGTAGATGGTGTCATGCTTGGAAGGTCTATCTATCATAATCCCTTTTTACTAGAGCAGATTGAAAAGGAAATTTTTGAAAATAATAACGACTCAATAGATCGAGAATTTATTCTAAAAAAATATATATCCTACATAAGCGAACAATCCAAAAAAGGTGTGCCAATCAGGTCAATGACAAGACATATTCTGGGTTTGTATCATGGAGAGTCTAACGCCAAGTTATTTAAAAGATTGCTGAGTGGAAGAATTGTAGAGTTAGATTATTTAAATGATTGGATAGATTTTAAAAAAAATAGTTCAACTGAGATTAAATGTTTTTAATAGTTTGGTAAAATTTTTGGTTAAACCTCTTTAAATAAAATACTATGGCAGGCAACCACTTTGTAGCAAGCATTGATATTGGAACTGAAAAAATTGCTTTACTGGTTGCTGAAAAAGAGGACGATGATCATCTTCGAATAATTGGATACAATGTTTGCCCTTCGAAAGGTGTTAGAAGAGGGTCTATCTTTTCAATAGACTCTTTGTCCAGAGAAATTACAAAATTAGTTGAAAGTACCCAAGAAAGTTTTGGTATTGATTTAGCATTATTTCGTGTCAACATCTCTGATACACACCTTACCTGTATCGATGGAAAAGGAAAGGTGCCTGTCAACGAATTTGTAAATTCAGAGGATTTGGACTCGGTTCTTGAGTCTGCAATGGCAATCTCAACTCCAACCAATAAAGAAAAATTGCACATTATTAAAAAGAAGTTCACGATAAATGAGACACTTGTTGTAGACAATCCAATGGATATGGAAGCTCAAGTATTAGAGTCTAAGGTTCACATAATTACGGTCTCAAGTTCAAGTGTTAGAAATGTTGAAAACTGTCTCAAGCAAAGTGATCTTGAGGTTGACAAAATTGTTCTTAATTCAGTAGCCAAATCTCAGGCAGTTTTAACTCAAGAGGACAAAAATAGTGGTGTGTGTCTGCTTGATATTGGTGCAGGCGTTACTAGTTACTCAGTATTTCAAGATGAGGGCATTGTTCAAAGTGGCATGATTGCAATGGGTGGTGATGAGGTTACTCAAGAAATTGCATATGCCTTTGACACTTCTTTCGAAGAAGCAAAAAGACTTAAGGAAAGTTACGGTGTGGTCAAGACCTTGTCTCAGGCTGAAGATAGATTTATTGATTTTATTCAAGCAAATTCTAAAGAAGAACGTCAACTCTCCAGTCTAGATTTGAGTGAAATCATTGAAGAGTCCTATAGAGGCATTTTTGAGTCAGTAAAAAATGAGCTTAAGCATCGCAATCTAGATAAAATTATTAAGTCTGGTTTTGTGCTTTGTGGAGGCGGTTCCCAGATAAAGTCTATCGAAGAGCTAGTGCGTGATTTTTTCTCTAAAAGGGCTAAACTGGGCACAATTCAAAGGTCCAGAATTACTGGTTTGGAGACCATTCTTAGTGACTATCGCTATACTGGATGTATCGGGCTTTTATTACACGAGGGTGATTTAAATGAGGCTAAATTTATTATTTCGAATGGCAATAATGGTGTAATGGGTAAATTAAAGAAAGCAATCGTAGGTAATTTTTAGTTATGGTTAAACAAAGAACAATTAAAAAAACAGTTAAGGCTCGTGGTGTGGGTATTCATAGTGGAAAAGTAGTAAATTTAACTTTAATTCCAGCGCCAGCTGACCATGGCGTTGTATTTAAAAGATTGGATGCAGGAGGCAGACAGGTTCATGCTCATAGCGCATTTGTAAATGAAGTTATTTTGTCGACTGGAATTGAAAGTCAGGGAGTTAAAGTATCTACAATTGAACATTTAATGTCTGCTCTATCAGCTCTTGGAGTTGATAATTTATTGGTCGAGCTTGACTCATTCGAAGTGCCGATTATGGATGGTTCTTCTGCACCTTTCGTATTTTTGGTCCAGTCTGCAGGTATTGAAGAGCAAGACATGCCTAAAAGATTTATTGTAATCAAGGATAAGGTTAGAGTAGAAAATGGAGAGTCATGGGCCCAAGTTTCTCCTCATAATGGCTTTAAAGTTTCATTGGAAATTGACTTCGAACACCAGAAAATAAAAGAAAGTGGACAAAAACTAATCATTGATTTTGCTGAACAGTCTTATCTTAAAGAAATATCTCGAGCTAGAACATTTGGATATGAAAAGGATGTTGAAATGCTTCAAAAAGAAAACCTTGCACTTGGGGCAAGTATAGATAACGCAATTGCCTTATCAGATGACGGAATTCTGAATGAAGATGGTATGCGCTATCATAATGAATTTGTAAAACATAAAATTTTAGATATTGTGGGAGACCTTTTTCTTTTAGGTGGCAATGTAATAGGTCACTATGAGGGTTTTAGGACTGGCCATATGCTCAATGATCAGCTACTTTCAGCTATCCTTTCTCAGCCAAAAGCTTTTAGTATTGAAACTTTCGATGAGGATGATTCGCCAATACAATTTTATTCTGAGGATTGGCAAAACGATCTTTAGTGGGACTTTAAATTATTTACAAAAATAAACCATATCTTAACCCTCTTGAAGCCTGTTTTTAAAGCAAATATTGCACTCAACGAAGTGTTTTTGAATCAATTTCTTTGGGTATAATCGGAAACTTTTAAATTAACGTAATACGCTATGGAGTTGAATGGCGCTGAAATTCTAGTAGATTGTCTTCAGAAAGAGGGAGTTGATCATGTTTTTGGGTATCCGGGAGGTGCCGTCCTTCACATCTACGACGCGCTAGAAGCTCAGGATAAAATTACCCATGTTTTGGTTCGCCATGAGCAAGGTGCTGCGCATGGAGCTGATGGCTATGCTAGGGCTAACGGAAAGCCAGGAGTAGTCTTGGTAACCTCTGGGCCAGGAATTACAAATGCTGTGACTGGAATAGCAACCGCTCATATGGACTCAATACCTATGGTCGTTATATCAGGTCAGGTTCCATCCCCACTTATTGGAATGGATGCATTTCAAGAAGTCGATGCTACAGGAATCACTCGTTCTTGCGTAAAGCATAATTTTCTTGTAAGAGATATTAGTGAAATTGCCAATACAGTTAAGAAGGCTTTCCATATTGCCACAACCGGTAGACCAGGACCTGTAGTTATTGATATACCAAAAGATATTACCATTGCAAAAATGGAAAAAGAGGAATACCCCGAATCTATTGAAATTCGCTCTTACAAACCAACAACCAAGCCTAGTAATCGCCAGATTCGAAAAGCAGCAGAGTTGATTTCAAAATCAAAAAGACCAATCCTCTACTCGGGTGGTGGATGCGTTATAGGAAACGCATCTGAAGAACTTCGTGAGTTTACTCGTATGCTTGGATTCCCAATCACTCAAACTCTTATGGGTCTTGGTGCATACCCAATGACTGATAAACAGTCTCTTGGAATGCTCGGCATGCACGGAACCTATGAGGCAAACATGGCAATGCATGGTTCTGACTGTGTTGTCGCGATTGGCGCAAGATTTGATGACAGAATTACGGGCAATATAGCTAAATTTTGTCCAACTGCTAAATTTATTCACATAGATATAGACCCTTCTCAGATTTCCAAAAATGTTGCTGCAGATATTCCTATCGTTGGCCAAACAAAGCAAGTACTTCAGGCATTAATTGATGAACTAAAAGATAAAGAGCTTCCTGATATTGCCAATTGGTGGACTCAAATTGATAATTGGAGAAAAGTTGATTCATTGGCGTATGCAAAATCTCCAGGTGTCATTAAGCCACAGTCAGTGATTGAGGCTTTATATGAAGTAACCAAGGGAAAAGCTATAGTTACTTCAGATGTTGGTCAGCACCAAATGTGGGCTGCTCAATATTACTTGTTTGATGAGCCTCGACAGTGGATTAACTCTGGAGGACTTGGAACAATGGGTTTTGGGCTTCCAGCGGCAATGGGAGCAAAACTTGCGATGCCTGAAAAAGATGTAGCTTGCGTGACAGGCGAGGGGAGTATTCAAATGATGCTTCAGGAGCTCTCCACAATGCTTCAATACACAATACCAGTAAAAATTATTAATCTAAATAATGGTTATCTTGGCATGGTTAGACAATGGCAAGAGTTTTTTTATGAAAAACGTTACGCTATGTCATATATGGATGCTTTGCCAGACTTTGTTAAATTGGCTGAAAGTTATGGACATATCGGAATTAAGGTTGAAAATGAAGACGACCTTAAGCCAGCATTAATTGAAGCATTTAAACAAAAAGATCGTTCAGTTTTTCTTGATATTATTACTGATCCATCGGAGAATGTTTTTCCAATGATTCCTGCTGGCGGGGCTCACTGTGATATGTTGCTAGCTGGTCGAGATGAAATGGTTTCTAAAGATGAAACAGACTTTAACGCGGTATAGTTTATGAGACATATTATTTCAGTTATTTTAGAAGATGAGGCTGGAGCTCTTTCAAGAGTCTCTGGTCTTTTTACACAACGTGGATTTAATATTGAGTCACTTACAGTTGCTCAAACAACTGACCCCACTCTATCAAGGATGACGATTGTATCTTCTGGAAGTGAGAGAGTCTTAGAGCAAATCGTCAAACAACTCAATAAATTAATTGAGGTTGTAAAAGTGACTGACTTGACAAGCCAAGACCATGTTGAGAGAGAACTAATGCTTGCTAAGATATCTTCAACCTCTAAAGAGGGCGTCGATCTAAAAGAGTTAGTTGAAATTTTTGGCTGTAAAGTCGTGGATGTTAAAGATAAAATTTACACTATAGAAGTTTCTGGCAAGACAAAGAAGATTAATGCATTTTTGGATGCATTAGAACCATCAAACATTATTGAAATCTCAAGAACTGGGGTAACTGGGATTTCTAGAGGAAAAAAACTAATCTAAATTATAGGAAAAAAAATGAATAGATATTACGATAAAGATGCAGACCT
>CAZEAO010000038.1:0-10981 GCA_964510245.1 uncultured Piscirickettsiaceae bacterium
TTTCCCATTGCACGGCGAAGAATATCAGCACCTCCAAGGGAATATCCGGCCATGATTTGTGCAGATTTCATTACCTGCTCTTGATAAAGAAAAACGCCATTGGTTGGCTTTAAAATTTCTTCAAGCATTTTATGAGGATATCTAACCTTTGCACCATGCTTAACCTGAATATAATCATCGACCATACCCGCATCAAGAGGTCCTGGTCTATACAAAGCAAGCATTGCAACAATATCCTCAAAGCAGTCAGCTTTAAGTTTTTTTAAATACCCACGCATTCCTTCGGACTCAAGCTGAAATACTCCTGTTGTGTCGCAATCTTGAAGCAATTTAAAAACCTTCGGATCATCAAGCTTTAGATTATCGATATCAACTAAATCCTTACTAAGGCCTTTTTTAGTAATAATTTTTATAGCCTTATCCATTACTGTTAAGTTTGACAAACCTAAAAAGTCAAACTTAACCAATCCAACCGCCTCAACATCATCTTTATCAAATTGGGAAACAATGACATCTGACTCATCTTCACCTTTATAGATTGGACAAAAATCACTAATCTTACTAGGTGCAATTACAACACCACCAGCATGTGTTCCAACATTTCTAATTATTCCCTCTAAATCTTGAGACAAATCAATCAGAGTTGAAACACTCTCTTCAGTATCATAACGAGACTTAAGCTCTTCAGAATCTTCAAGTGCCTTATCTAAGGTCATTTTTAATTCATTTGGAATCATTTTGGAAATTTGATCGCTAAAGCCATATGGATGGCCTAATACTCTCCCAACATCTCTGACTACTCCTTTTGCAGCCATAGTTCCATATGTAATTATTTGAGAAACTTTCTCAGATCCATACTTTTGAGCAACATAAGTTATCACTTCGTCACGCCTATCTGTACAAAAATCAATATCAAAGTCGGGCATTGATATACGTTCAGGATTCAAAAAACGCTCAAATAAAAGATCATGCTGTATAGGATCAACATTTGTAATTGAAAGTGCCCAAGCAACTAGAGAGCCTGCTCCAGAGCCTCTACCTGGTCCAACAGGAATTCCATTTTCTTTAGCCCATCTTATAAAGTCCGAGACAATTAAAAAATAACCTGGAAAATCCATTTCTAAAATGACAGAAAGCTCAAAGTTTAGCCTTTCAATATAAATTTTTTTATCAACATTGAGATTTTTTAGCCTTACATCAAGACCTCTTTTTGATTCTTCACTAAAAAATTCAGCAATTGTCATCCCATGTGGCGTAGGAAAAACTGGAAGATAATTTTTCTGAAACAGTTCAAAATGAAGATTGCACCGCTTGGCTATTTCGATAGAATTTTCAATAAGTTGTGGATAATCATTAAAAAGTGCTGACATCTCTTCCGAAGTCTTTAAATATTGGCTATCACTGAAATTTCTTACTCTTCTCGTATCATCTAACAAACCACCTTCAGCAATACAAATTCTCGCATCATGAGCTTCAAAATCACTCTTACTCAAAAACTGAACATCGTTTGTTGCAACAATAGGCACATTAACTTCTATTCCTAGACCAATTACAAGATTTAATAAGCTTTCATCTGAAACTCTATCCGTTCTTTGTACTGCCATATAATATCTATCAAAAAATATACCTTTCCATTTCAGTGTTTTATTTTTTGCAAGCTCAACTTCATTACATAATAGCAATTTTGAGATATCTGAGGTAATTGGAGAGGCAATCATAATTAAACCTTCATTATGAATAGCCAGCTGCTCCTCAGTAACGCTAACCGTAAACGCTTCTTTTTCATTGATATATGCTTTTGAAATTAGTTCAGAAAGGTTTAGATATCCTTTACGATTTTGACAAAGTAAAATTACATCATAGAAGCCCAAATCATTAGCTACTGAAATTTTTGCACCAATGACTGGCTTTATGCCAGAACTAATTGCTTTTTGATAAAACTTAATTGCCGAAAAAAGACTCATATCATCAGTAAGAGCAACACTTTTCATTCCTACTTCTTTAACGGAATCAACTAGATTAGATACTCGTACTAAACTATTCTTTACAGAATATTCACTTTGACATTGAAGATGAACAAAATCCACAGATTTAACTTAAGTTTGAATTCATTAAAACTTTATTTTACAAATAATTTTATAATCGTCATTTAAATTATTATTTAAAACTAAAAAATGATTATGAAATAGCTCAAATATTTTGAGCTGCCTTGATTAAAGCTTGGGCTTTATCCATAGTTTCTTGCCACTCCATCTCTGGTATTGAATCATATACAATACCAGCTCCAGCTTGGACATAGAGTATCTCATCCTTAATAACAGCTGTTCTAATAGCAATAGCTAGATCCATACCTCCATGCCAAGACAAATTGCCTATCGCTCCAGAATAAACATTACGCTTTAAGGTTTCTACTTCGTCTATAATCTCCATTGCTCTGACTTTTGGAGCACCGCTTAAAGTTCCTGCAGGGAATGTAGCTCTTAATACATCGATAGAACTTATATTTTCTTTTAGTTCACACTCAACATTTGAAACAATATGCATAACATGAGAATAACGTTCTATAAACATTTTATCAGTAAGATTAACACTTCCAGTTTTTGCAATTCGTCCTAAATCATTCCTTCCAAGATCAATTAACATAAGATGTTCAGCAATTTCTTTTTCATCAGATAAAAGATCTTTTTCATTATCAACATCTTCTTGAAAAGTTTTTCCTCTTGAACGAGTGCCCGCTAATGGCCTTATAGTTGCAACATTATTATTGTCTACACGGGTTAAAATTTCAGGCGAAGATCCAACAATAGCAAAATCATCTAGATTAAGAAAATACATATATGGTGATGGATTAAGTATTCTCAGTTGTCGATAAAGTTCAAGAGGATTTGATTTGAATGCACAACTCAGTCTTTGAGATGGAACGACCTGCATCACATCTCCTGCAGTAATGTAATTCTGAACTTTATGTACTGCCTTGATAAAATTTTCCTTACCAAGACTAGAAACAAAATCTTTAGACTTAATATTCTCAGATTTATGAGAAATATTTTCAAATGAACATCTAATTTTATTTTCAATTACTTCTAGTTTTGAAAGCCCTTTATCAAAAGACTCTTCTTTTGGGTTTACATGGGTAATGATCTGAACCTTACTGGTTAAATTGTCAACAACCAAAAGATCGTTAGAAACCATCAATAAAATATCAGGAACATTGAGCTCATCTTTCTTAGTGATATTTTTTAGTTTTGGCTCTATATATCTGATAATTTCATATCCAAAGTAGCCCACTAGTCCGCCATTGAAATCTGGAAAATTATCAAGTTTTGGAACTTTAAATTGCGACTGATAATCTTTAATCCAATCGAGAGGGTCATCAACTTTGTATTGTTTATGTAAATGTCCATTTTTCTCGATTGAGACAACATAATCACTAACTTTGATAACAGTATCAGCACTTAGGCCAATAAATGAATAACGACCCCATTTTTCTCCACCTTGAACTGACTCTAAAAAATAACTAAATGGAGTATTTGAAAGTTTAAGATATAGAGCTAAAGGTGTATCTGTATCAACAATAATCTCTTTAGAGAGAGGTATATGGTTAAAGCCCTCATGAATAAGCTTATTAAATTGTGACTGTTGCATGGATGTATTTTATCATTACCAAGTTTATGAAAACTTTAGAATATTTTTCATCAAGCCATGGTGTCGATAATGTAACCCCATTTGTTAAAAAAAGGGATTTCATTTATAAATGAAATCCCTTTCAGCGTTTAATTGGCCAGACTATTTTTCTGCTTCAACCTCAACCTCACTTAACTGGTCTGAAAGTTCTTGCTCAGCCTCGCTGGTTTGCATATAAGACTCCATTCGTCGATTTTTCTTTTCTTGATGATGCTTAAAGCCAGTTCCCGCAGGAATAAGTCTTCCTACAATAACATTTTCTTTCAAACCGCGAAGATCATCAACCCTTCCTGTAATTGATGCTTCAGTCAAAACTCTTGTTGTTTCTTGGAACGAGGCAGCAGAAATAAATGACTCAGTTGATAAAGAAGCTTTAGTAATCCCCATTAATAATCTTTGGAAACAAATTTCCCTCTTATTTTGAGATTTTAATTGCTTGTTTTCCTCAACTACATGAGCATACTCAGCAGTTTCACCATTAACATAATTTGAATCACCGCAGTCTTGAATCTCAACTTTTCTTAACATTTGCTTAATAACAATTTCAATATGCTTATCAGAAATCTTTACGCCTTGAAGTCTGTAAACATTTTGAACTTCTTTTACAATGTAGTTTGATAAAGCTTCAACACCAAGCAACCTTAGAATATCATGAGGGTTGGAAGGGCCATCTGAAATCACATCGCCTTTTTCAACAGTTTCACCATCAAATACATTGATTGCTCTCCAATGATGAATCATCATTTCAGTTACATCTCCTTCATCACTAGTTATAAGCATCCGAACCTTAGATTTTGTAGGGTTGCCATAACTAACAACACCTTCACTTTCTGCAAGAATTGCATGATCTTTAGCCTTGCGAGCTTCAAACAAATCAGCCACACGAGGCAAACCACCTGTAATATCACTGGTTTTTGATACAGCTTTAGGAATTTTAGCAAGTATCTCTCCAGCAGCTATAAGCTGACCATGCTCTAAGTTTATTTTAACTCCTGATGGAAGGTAATGAGTCGAAAGAACTAACCCCTTATTTTTTTTGTCAAGAAGTTTAATCATTGGCTTCATGTCCTTGGCTGCTGAGGTTCTTTCAGCCTCTGCGATAATCTCATAGAAACTCAATCCAGTAAGTGGATCAGCATTTTTTTCAACAGTTAATCCTTCTTCAAAATCAATAAATGAAACTCTTCCAGAATTTTCAGCAATAATTGGATGCGTATGTGGATCCCAGTCAGCTATCTTATCCTTGGCTTTAACTTTACCGCCTTCTTGAAAGTGGACAATTGCACCATAAGGTAACTTGTAACGTTCCATTACCTGACCTAAATCATTTCTAATGGAAGCCTCTGTAGATCTCGAAATAACAACCAAATCCCCATTCGCATTCGTTATAGATTTCATATTTTCATAGTGAACTATACCGTCAGTATTAATATTAATACTATTCACAGCAGTTGAAGAACTAGCCGCACCACCAATGTGGAATGTTCTCATTGTAAGCTGCGTTCCAGGTTCACCAATTGACTGGGCGGCTATAACACCAACAGCTTCACCAACTCCAATTTTATGTCCTCTTGCCATATCATTACCATAACAAGATGCACAAACACCATATGAAGTTTCACAGGTTATAGCTGACCTAACTTTAATTGACTCAATACCAAGCTCATTGATAAGATTAGAATCTGATAAAGTAATCAAATGATCTTTTTCTAAAAAGATTCCATTGCTATTCGGCATCGTTACATCTTCCGAAATAATTCTACCAAGAACTGCAGATCCTAATGTTTGAACAATATTTCCACCATCAATCACAGCTTTCATAACAAGTCCATTTTTAGTTTCGCAGTTTTCTTCTGTAACCACAAGGTCTTGCCCAACGTCAACTAAACGTCTCGTGAGATATCCTGAGTTTGCAGTTTTAAGTGCTGTATCAGCTAAACCTTTTCTAGCACCATGTGTTGAAATAAAATACTGCATGTTGTTAAGACCTTCTCGGAAATTACTTGTAATTGGGGTTTCAATAATCGAACCATCCGGCTTAGCCATAAGTCCACGCATTCCAGCTAGTTGTCTAATTTGAGCAGGAGAACCTCTTGCCCCAGAGTCTGCCATCATATAAATTGAGTTAAAGGACGGCTTCTTTTCGGTGTTACCTTTTGCGTCTGTTATCTCATCATAGCCAACTTTATCCATCATTGCTTTAGCAACTTCTTCTGATGTTCTTGACCAAATATCAATAACCTTATTATACCTTTCACCATTCGTAACTACTCCAGAGGCAAACTGCTGCTGTACCTCTTTAATTTTAGAATTAGCTTGATTAATCATTTCAGATTTTTCGCTTGGAATAATCATGTCATTTGAACAAAATGAGATACCTGATTTTGTTGAAAATTCAAAGCCCATATACATCATTTGATCAGCAAATATAACTGTTTCTTTAAGCTCTTGAGTTCTGTAACAAACATGTATCAAATTTGATACAACCTTCTTAGAGAGTGCTTCATTAATTAAATCAAAAGACAAACCTTTAGGTAAAATTCTTGAAAAAATCGCCCTACCAATTGTTGTATCAACAATGCGAGTAGTGCTTGGCTCGAACCCTGTGTCTGTTTTTACATAGTCCTGAACTCTTAACTTAATCTTTGCATGCAGAGTAACTAGTTGAGAGTCATAAGCTGAAAGAGCTTCATTGGTATTTGCGAATATCATACCTTCACCCTTTTGATTGACCATCTCTCGAGTCATGTAGTATAAACCTAGAATAACATCTTGAGAAGGGATAATTATAGGGTCACCACTTGCCAAGTGAAGGATATTATTAGAAGCCAACATAAGCGTTCTTGCTTCCAACTGTGCTTCTTCAGAGAGAGGCACATGGACAGCCATTTGATCACCATCAAAGTCAGCATTAAATGCAGTACAAACAAGAGGATGTAGCTGAATTGCTTTACCTTCAATTAACAAAGGTTCAAATGCTTGAATACCAAGTCTATGAAGCGTAGGGGCACGGTTTAAAAGTACTGGGTGTTGATGAACAACACGCTCAAGAATATCCCAAACCTCAGGAATTTCACCTTCAACCATTTTCTTTGCCGCTTTGATTGTTGAAGCTAGCCCATTAGCTTGAAGTCGATTGTAGATGAATGGCTTAAACAGCTCTAGAGCCATTTTCTTTGGCAAGCCGCACTGATGAAGCTTTAAATAAGGACCACAAACAATTACAGAACGACCTGAGTAGTCAACTCTCTTTCCAAGCAAGTTTTGACGGAATCGACCTTGCTTTCCTTTTATCATATCTGCAATTGATTTCAAAGGACGCCTATTGTTACCCATAACTGCTCGACCACGTCGACCATTATCAATCAGTGAATCAACTGCTTCTTGAAGCATGCGCTTTTCATTTCTAACAATAATTTCAGGTGCATCTAGCTCTAAAAGCCTTCCAAGGCGATTATTTCTATTAATAACACGACGATAAAGGTCATTTAAGTCTGAAGTTGCAAATCGTCCACCATCAAGAGGAACTAATGGTCTTAAATCAGGCGGCAAAATAGGCAAAACATTCAAAACCATCCATTCAGGCTTATTTCCAGATTTAATGAGTGAATCGATTAGCTTAAGTCTCTTATTAATTTTTTTAAGTTTTGTTTGTGATTTTGTATTTAAAGAATCATCTCGAAGATTTGCTGCTTCTTTTTCAAGTTGCATTTCTGACAAAACGTCTTGCATTGCTTCAGCACCCATTTTTGCTACAAATTCATCATCTCCATACTCATCAAGAGCATCGTAAAACATTTCTTCTGTCAGAAGCTGTTTTTTAATCAAAGGTGTACTTCCAGGATCTGTCACTAAAAAAGCTTCGAAATACAATACTCTCTCAATATCCTTCAAGGTCATATCCATGAGAAGACCTAGTCTTGAAGGTAATGATTTCAGATACCAGATGTGAGCAACTGGTGCAGCTAGTTCAATGTGCCCCATTCTCTCTCTTCTTACCTTAGAAAGAGTCACTTCAACACCGCACTTCTCACAAACAACATTTCTAAACTTCATCCGTTTGTATTTTCCACATAAGCACTCAAAGTCTTTCATTGGGCCAAAAATTTTGGCACAAAATAAACCCTCTCTTTCAGGCTTGAATGTTCTGTAATTAATAGTTTCAGGTTTCTTGACCTCACCAAAAGACCATGAACGAATCTTTTCAGGAGAAGCTAAACCAACTCTAATTGCATCAAAATCATGTTCTTTATTTTGCTGTTTTAAAATTTGTAATAAATCTTTCAAAGGATTCTCCTAATTTAATTTTGTTCAAGTTCAGTATCAATACCTAGAGACCTAATCTCTTTAACTAAAACATTAAAGGACTCAGGCATTACCGATTCAGTTCGATTTTCACCATCAACAATGTTCTTGTACATCTTTGCTCTTCCACTTACATCATCAGACTTAACAGTTAACATTTCTCTAAGTGTATAAGCAGCTCCGTATGCCTCAAGAGCCCATACTTCCATTTCACCAAATCTCTGGCCACCAAATTGTGCTTTACCGCTTAATGGTTGCTGAGTTACTAATGAATATGGTCCTGTCGAACGTGCATGCATCTTATCATCAACTAAATGATTCAGTTTTAACATGTGCATGTAGCCAACAGTTACATCTCGATCAAATGCATCACCTGTCCTTCCATCAAATAGTTGAACTTGACCACTTTCAGGCAAGTCAGCCATTTTAAGAAGTGACTTAATATCATCTTCTTTAATGCCATCAAAAACTGGGGTTGCCATAGGAACACCGGAGCGTAAATTATTAGCCAACTCTAAAATTTCATCATCTGTAAATGAATTCAAGTCTTCGGCTTTTCCGTGACTATTGTATATAGCATCAAGCATTGAACGAATCTGCTTAATTGAATCTTTACGATGTTCATCTAAAAGACTTCCAATCTTATGTCCAAGACCTTTTGCAGCCCAACCTAAATGAACTTCAAGGACTTGTCCAACATTCATTCGAGATGGCACGCCCAAAGGGTTAAGTACAACGTCTACAGGTGTTCCGTCAGCAAGGTGAGGCATATCTTCAACTGGAGAAACACGTGAAATAACACCCTTGTTGCCATGTCTACCAGCCATCTTATCTCCAACTTGTAAAGTTTTACGTGTGGCTACATAAACTTTAACCATCTTTTGCACACCAGGAGGCAATTCAGCACCTTCATTAATTTTTTCTCTTTCTTGTTCAAAAAAGACTTCAAATTCTTCTTGTTTCGCTTTAGATTGTTTAATCAGCGTTGCAACTTCTTTGTTTACAACAGAATCTTTTACTTTAATCTTTACAATTTCACTATTATCAAGAGACTTCAAATCTTTAGCAGCAAGTTTATCGCCTTTCTTGATATTCCCAACACTACTATCAGAAACATTACCTGAAAGTTTTAAACGAATTCTACGAAAAATATCTCCATCAATAATTCCAAACTCATCATCAATATCTTTTTTAATATTTTCTAATCGCTCTTCATCAATTATTAATGCACGAGAATCTTTTGCTATTCGATCTTTAGTAAAAATTTGAACATCAATTACAACACCAGATTTTGACGCACCCATTCTCAAAGAAGTATCTTTGACATTATTAGCCTTTTCTCCAAAAATAGCACGTAAAAGTTTTTCTTCTGGTGAAAGAACCGTTTCACTTTTTGGAGTTACCTTTCCAACTAAAATATCTCCGCCTTTTACTCTAGCACCTACATATACGATACCTACATCGTCAAGTTTCGATAATGCAGACTCACTTACGTTAGGAATATCTGCTGTAACTTCCTCTGAACCAAGTTTTGTATCTCTTGCATAAGCTGTTAATTCTTCAATATGAATTGAAGTATATCGATCCTCTTGAACAACCTTTTCAGAAATTAGGATTGAGTCTTCAAAGTTATAGCCATTCCAAGGCATAAATGCAATCATCATGTTCTGGCCTAAAGCAAGTTCACCTAAATCTGTTGAAGGACCATCTGCTAAAACATCACCAATAGCTACTTTATCTCCAGGCTTAACTAGAGGTTTCTGGTTAATACAACTATTTTGATTCGAACGAGAATATTTAATTAAACTATAAATATCAACGCCTAGCTCTCCAGCCTTTGTTTTTTTAGAATCAACTCTAATGACTATTCTTGAAGCATCAACTGTCTCAACAACACCATCATGGTCTGCAACAACACAAACCCTTGAATCTGCAGCGACAACTCTTTCAATACCAGTTCCAACAAGAGGTTTTTCTGCACGCAGAACCGGAACAGCTTGACGCTGCATGTTTGAACCCATTAGTGCTCGATTAGCATCGTCATGCTCGAGGAAAGGAATTAATGAAGCTGCTACAGATGATATTTGCTTTGAATCAATATCAATTAAAGACACTTCAGATTTTTCAACCAAAACAAATTCATTTTTGTGTCTTCCTGAAACTAACTCATCTAGTAAGAAGCCTTTTGAATCAACCTTTGAGTTAGCTTGTGCAATTGTGTGATCAATTTCATCAATTGCTGAAACATAAACAATTTCTCTCGTAACTTGGCCATTTTTGACAACTTGATATGGAGTTTCTAAAAAACCATATTCATTAGTTCTAGCATAAACTGCTAGCGTATTTATCAAACCAATATTAGGTCCCTCGGGAGTTTCAATTGGACACAATCTCCCGTAGTGAGAAGGATGGACATCTCTTACCTCAAAACCCGCACGTTCTCTTGTTAAACCTCCTGGTCCAAGAGCTGAAATACGACGCTTATGAGTGATACCTGACAAAGGATTTACTTGATCCATAAATTGAGAAAGTTGAGAAGATCCAAAAAACTCTCTGATTGCAGCTGATACTGGTTTAGAGTTTATTAAATCTTGCGGCGTTAACTCATCTGTTTCAGCAAGGTTTAAGCCTTCTTTAACTGCTTTTTCTACACGAATTAGTCCAATTCTAAATTGATTTTCAATCATCTCACCAATCGCTCGTACTCGTCTATTAGCAAGTGTATCGACGTCATCAACAACATCGTGACCATTTTTAATATCAATCAATTTTTTAATTACATTTATAATATCGTCATGAGTCAATACGTGCACACCATCTTCAGTATCTATACCTAAGCGTCTATTCAGTTTCATTCGACCTACTCGAGAAAGGTCATAACGATCATTATTAAAAAATAGATTAGAGAATAGAGAATTTACCGCATCCTCTGTAGCTGGCTCACCAGGTCTCATTACATGGTATATAGACATGCGTGCTTCAATTTCAGTTT
>CAZEAO010000039.1:0-10769 GCA_964510245.1 uncultured Piscirickettsiaceae bacterium
AGTATTTTATCAATATTAACTAGCCATGGTAGTTATTCAAAATATCATTAATGATCCGAATGTAGACGAGGACAATCTCAGGCTGGTTTGTCAAGGTTTTTTAAGAGAAAATTCTGTTGAAGATAGTGAATTATTAATTCGTCTAGTTTCTCCATTAGAGATTCAAGTTCTGAATAAAGAATATAGGGATAAAAATCAAGTCACCAATGTTCTCTCTTTTCAAAGTGATATTCCTGAAGAAGTAGGCGAATCAATACTAGGTGATGTAGTGATTTGTATTGATGTGGTTAGAGAGGAGGCTTTGGTGAGTGGAAAGAGATTTTCTGATCATTTGATTCACATGTCAATTCATGGAATTCTTCATTTGCTTGGCCATGTTCATTCAGATATGACCTCAGCCAATAAAATGGAGTCTATCGAGATTGATTATTTAGACAAGCTAGGGATTAGTAACCCATATATTTAACCTTAAGCTATTCTTTAATCAATAATTTTGCTAGCTTTTGAATGTTTTTTTCTTGCTGGCTCTTCTTTCTATAAATTACACCAATGTCACGTTTCGCATTTGTAGTTTCAAGGTCTATGCTGATGTTTGGGTAATGGCTAAGCACTCCAAAATCAATAGCCATTTTTGGAAGAAAACTGACTCCAATGTTTGTGTCTACCATGGCGACAAGTGTTGAGATACTTGTACAAGAAAAATTAGATATGTGCCTGTTTGAAATTTCATTATTTTGTAGTATATGAGATCGAAGGCAATGGCCTTGTTCTAGCATGAGTACAGAACCATTTTCAATAAATTTTGAATTGCGATTTTTGTGTTTAATGAAATAAATAGGATCTGCAAAAACCTGAAAACTTTCAATAAAATTTGGCAACTCATAAGGAAAAGCGAATATTGCAAAATCAATCGAAGCTTGGTCAAGCTGTTTCAGCAAGTTTTCACTTGTATCTTCTCTAAACGATACTTTCAGCTTCGGGTAATAATTACTTATATTGGATAAAAAATTTGGAAGAATATAAGTGGAGATTGTTGGAATAATTCCTATAGTTACGTCAGATTCAAAAAAATCCAGTTTAGATGTGCTCACTAAATCGTTAAGCTCAGAAAGAACAGACGTTGCTTGTTCAACTATTCGATTTCCTGCTGATGTAAATCGAACATTTTTATTATCTCTTTCTACTAATTTTAACTGCAGATCATTTTCTAGTTTGGCAATTCCAGCGCTAAAGGTTGATGCGCTGACAAAACATTCCTTTGCAGCGTTAGAGAAATGATTGGTTTTTTTGAGTGTTACCAAATACTGTAAGTTTTTAATAGAAGGGGTCATTTTTATATTCGCTTTTTCCGAATATTATATACATAATTATTTAATTTATTTTTATATTAATGAGTGGTATTATGTCCTTTCATTTACAAACTATCGGAGGAAGTTATGAATTTAAGTGGAAGCAAAACTGAGCAATCCTTAAAGGATGCATTTGCAGGCGAGTCTCAAGCAAACAGGCGCTATCTATATTTTGCAAATCAATGCGATATTCTTGGTGAGCCAGATGTAGCGGCACTTTTCAGATCTACAGCTGAGGGAGAAACCGGCCATGCGCACGGCCACATGGAGCATCTTGTTGAAGGTGGAGTGGGCGATCCTGGAACTGATATGCCGGCAAAAGAAGTGAAAGAAATGCTTGCAAGTGCAGTGCATGGAGAAACTCATGAGTACACAGATATGTATCCAGGCATGGCTAAAACAGCTAGAGAAGAAGGCTTTGATGAAATTGCTGATTGGTTTGAAACTTTAGCAAAAGCTGAGCGTTCTCACGCAAACCGCTATCAAAAAGCTTTAGATAGTTTGTAAGAAGCTGCTGCTATGGGCTTTGCCTGTGGCAGCAATAACTCTGAATTAATTAAAAGAATGTCTAAATTTAAAGAAGGAAATTTAGAGGCTCCCACGCGTCATCCTCTAAATTGGAAAGACTCAGATTTTTATGACGATACTTCTCTTAACAATGAGTTAGAGAGAGTTTTCGATATTTGTCATGGTTGTAGACGTTGCGTAAGCCTATGTAAATCTTTTCCAACGTTATTTGATTTGATTGATGAATCAGAAACATTTGAAGTGGATGGTGTTGACAGGGCTGATTATAAGAAAGTGGTTGATCAATGCTATTTGTGTGATTTATGTTATATGACAAAATGCCCTTATGTGCCGCCGCATGACTGGAATGTCGATTTTCCTCATCTTATGCTCAGGGCAAAAGCGATACAATTTAAAAAAGGCGAAACAAAGTTGTCTCACAAGGTTTTAACATCACCGAAAAAGCTTGGGTCTATTGCATCAAAACCACTTATCTCGTCAGTTGTTAATTGGTCAAATCAGAATAAAACTCTCAGAAAGGTTACCCAAAAGGTATTGGGTGTTCATGAAGATGCTGTTGTTCCTCAATATCATTCAAAGAATCTGTCTAAGCGATTTGTTGAAGAGAAAAATGAGAGCGAGTTTAAGGTGGCTATTTTTGGTACCTGTTACGGTGAATACAATGACCCTCAAGCAGTCATCGATTTGGTTGACGTTTTAAGGCATAACAATGTTGAGGTTAAGCTAGTCAACAAGACTCAATGTTGTGGCATGCCTAAGATGGAGCTTGGCGACCTTGATTCAGTTTTGAAGTATGCTAATGAAAATATTGAACCTTTAATTCAGTTAGTGAATCAGGGATATAAACTGATTGCACCGATTCCCTCTTGTGTGCTAATGTTTAAAAATGAATTGCCAATGATTTTGTCTGACAATGAAGATATAAAGTCTATTTCAAAAGCTTTTTGTGACCCTTTTGAGTACTTATCATTGCTTATAGATAAGAATCATTTTGATGATAGTTTCAAGGCGATTGACAAGGAAGTTTTATATCAAGTAGCCTGTCACCAAAGGGTGCAGAATATTGGTGCTCATACGAAAAAAATTCTTAGCTTAATTCCAGATTTAGATGTCAATATTGCTGAAAGATGTTCGGGACATGATGGCACCTATGGAGTGAGAAAAGAAACACATACGTATTCAGTTAAAATTGGTATGCCAGTGGCAAAGAAAATTACTGATAGTACCGATTTAGTTGTGAGTGATTGCGTTATGGCTGGAAATCATGTGGCACATATTGCCTCCCAGGATGTAGACTCAATTCACCCAATTAGTTTGGTCAAAATGGCTTATGATTTGTAAAGAAAATTTAAGGATTTTGTTATGCTAGAAAGACAAGATTTATTGACCCTAGAAGAGTATGCAGAAAAGCGTTCTGCAATTCGTAAGGACACCATTCAAATAAAAAAACTTAGAGAGGTGTATCTAGGCGATCACATGAGATTAATATTTGAAAACAGGCAGACTGTTCAATATCAAATCCAAGAGATGCTGAGAATTGAGAAAATTTTTGAGTCGAGTGAGATTCAGAAAGAGCTTGATGTATACAACGCTCTTGTGCCAGATGGCTCAAATCTAAAAGCGACCATGATGATTGAATATTCAGATGTTGCAGAGCGAATTGTTGCATTATCAAAATTGATTGGTGTTGAGAAAAGTCTTTATTTTCAAGTGGGTGACCATGAAAAGGTATTTGCAATTTGCAATGAGGATTTGGAAAGAGAGACAGATGTAAAAACTTCAGCTGTCCACTTTATGCGATTTGAATTTGACCAACAAATGATTGACGATTTTGCCAAAGGTTCAGTGGTGAAGATTGGATCAACTCATCCCAACTATGATTTTGAAACTACATTAGACTCTCAATCTCAAGAAACACTGACCGAAGACTTTAATATATAGTTGATTTTACTTTTTTATACTTCAGACATTTCGCCGATAGACTCCATTGCAATTAGCCTGCCATTGATATAGTACATTCGCAATTTGTCTCTATTCCAGGGCGGAATATTTGAATCTTGAAGTATTTTTTTTAGAGAGCTCGAGTGTTTTTTGCCTTTAAGTTTTACGCGCTGTCCCTCTACTCTGTAGCGTATTTCAAAATTAGACTCGCACTTTAGTTTTTCATAAAAGGGGCACTCTAATTTAGTTTCTTCTATATCAGTCTCAAAAAAATACAATTCATTGTTGTATCTTCTGACTTCATAAACATGCCACTTTAATATTACTTGTGCATCATTTTTTGCACCCATTACAGCAATCAATTCAGTTAAAACTTTATTGGAAGGCATCAAATAGTCTCTTTGATTTATATAATATCTAAGAACATTAACAATTCTTCTTGATGGCAGCTTCAATAAAGGGCTGACTTGAATTTTGTTATCCACAATGAGGCTGTATTTCTCTATATCAATCTTAGCAAGATCACGCATAAGATTTAGAGCTTCAGCTTGGTGATTAGCGCTTCTTGAAATATTATTGATAACGCTATCAAAGCTTGATTTTAGTTTTGGAATAAGCTCTAGCCTTAATAAATTCCTTTTAAATTGAGTGTTGTCGTTGCTGTCATCCTCAATCCAGTCCAAATGATTTTTTGAGGCGTAGTCATTAATTTGCTGTTTAGTGATATTTAATAAAGGTCGATACAAAAAAGATTCACCAAAACCTTTTAATTTAGGCATAGAGGCAAGACCAGCAACACCGCTCCCTCTAAATAATTGAAGCAAAAGTGTTTCAGCTTGGTCATCCTGATGATGTGCAGTACAAAGAATTTCACTATTTAATAAATCAGATTTTAATGAATTATAGCGACTTTTCCTTGCATTTTCCTCGATATTAGACGAATTTTTAATATTTAAATCTATACTTTTAAATTCAATATTGTTATTTTCACATAATTCTCTGCAAAATTCTTTCCAGTCATTACTGAATTGAGAAAGGTTATGGTTAATATGAATTGCTCGAACACTGCCGGCGTGATTTGAGTTCAAAAAGTGAAGGAGAACGACCGAGTCAATTCCGCCACTTAAGGCAACCACAATTTTTTTCCCTATTAAAAAGGGGTCTTTATTCGCTAAATCTTCCAAAACTTAATAGTTTTTCATGCCTTTCTTCAAGTAGCTGGTTAATAGGAAGTTCTGATAATTTATTAAGCTCTTTGATGAGTGATTTTTTTAAAAATTTAGAGGCTTTTTCTGGATCCCTATGTATTCCACCCAAAGGCTCAGGAATAATTTTATCAATTAACTTATTTTTCTTTAATTGTTTACTCGTAAGCTTTAGGGATTCGGCTGCAATTGGGGCTTTCGATGCATCTTTATAGAGAATTGAAGCACAGCCTTCAGGTGAAATGACAGAATAAATGCTATATTCAAACATCATCATAGTATCACATAGTCCGATAGCTAGAGCTCCTCCAGAACCACCTTCGCCAATGACTACAGATAGTATTGGAGTCTTGAGAGTTGACATTTCAAACAGGTTTTTGGCAATCGCTTCGCTCTGACCTCTTTCTTCTGCGCCAATTCCTGGGTAAGCGCCAGGTGTATCAATAAATGTGATTACTGGGAGGCCAAATTTTTCTGCCATTCTCATAAGTCTAAGAGCTTTTCGATAGCCCTCTGGCCTAGTCATTCCAAAATTATGATAAATTTTTTCTTTAGTTGACCTGCCTTTTTGCTGACCGATAAACATAAAAGTTAGGTCATCCATTTTTGCAATGCCGCCTATCAATGAGTGATCATTTGCAAATGCACGATCTCCACACAACTCTGTAAATTCATCAAAAATATTATCTATATAGTCAAGTGTATATAGTCTTTTCGGGTGTCTTGCTAATTGTGAAATTTGCCAATCAGACAGTGACGAAAAAATTTTCTTTGTTAGTTGCTCACTTTTGGATTTGAGCAAGTCCATTTCTTTAGCAATATCAACATCATCTTTGACGCTTTCTAGGGCGTCAATCTTATCTTCCAGTTCCGCGATCGGTTGTTCAAAGTCTAAATAGTTTAGGTTCATTTGCTGTGCATATTTAGGTAGAAAATTTAGTGATAATTATATCAGATGCAATGTTTATAATCTTGCAATGGACCTGTTTACCATGCTTTCCCTGATTATTGCAACTTTTGTATATGCCATTTCTCCTGGCCCGGGGTTATTTGCAGTTTTGGCAATATCAACAAGATTTGGTCCTATTCCAGCTATATGGCTTTCATTAGGACATACCGTTGGAGACATTATATATGTTGCACTAGCAATGCTTGCACTCAATGCTTTGGCCGAATTGATTAGTGAAAGTATGCTTTATGTCAAGATTTTAGGTGCCTCATATTTAATTTTTATTGGTTACCAACAATTTCGATCAAAAGGAATTAGTTTTGAAAAATCTAGTAAAAAAAGTTCAATAGTTAAGCTTTTTATAGCTGGATTTGTTGTTGGAGTGACAAACCCTAAAACAATTATCTTTTACTTGTCTTTTCTTCCAATCTTTATTGATCTGAATAATTTGACAGTAACAACTGAAGTACAGGTTCTGATTGCAATTGGATTAACCGTTTTTTTTGTCTTAAGTTTGGCAAATATTCTAGGTGTAAGGCTCAGAAAACATATTGAAAATCCAAACACCATTAAACGAATCAATCAAGTGACCGGAGTAACAATGATCTTTGTTGGCATTTTTGTTGGACTATACTGACTGTAAAAAGGATTTAAATGTTTCAATCTGAAAAATCAATGACACTGGTAATGCTTCTTGTTCCATTTGTTTGGGCTTTGTCGGGCGTTTCTGTAAAGTATCTATCTTTCTATATTAGTGAAGATGAGATTGTTGTTTATAGATTTTTTCTATCAGTTCTATCAACTGTCCCTTTGCTTCTTTGGATGAAAATACCTATGAGAATAAGTCTAAAAAACTTTTTGATATGTATAGTGCTTGCTTTTTTTCTGATTGGAAATTATAGAACTTATTTCATGGGTATGCAGAGAGGTGCTGTCGGCTTGGGTGCTGCCTTAGTGACGGTGATGATTCCTATTTTTGTATATATCATGATGATTTTTTCAAAAAAATCTAAACCTATTCTAAAGGATTGGCTCGCTCTAGCTATGGGTGTAGTGGGCGTTGCTTTGATGCTTAATCTTGAACAATTTAATCTAGAAAGTTTAACTAATGGAGGAAATATCTATTTCGTTTTAGCTGCTCTGACCTATGCATCGTTCACAGTAGTTGCGTCCTATATGAGAAACATACATGTCTTGACAATTAACTTATATGTCTGTCTTCTAGGCTTCTTAATCGATTGGAATTTAGCCTTTGATATCAATCATCTATTTACATTAGGGAATATGGATTATATTTTTTGGATCAATATTCTTTTTGTTTCAGTAATAGCAGGAACCGCAATCACAGCAGTATATTACACAGGGTTAAGGATTATTGGCTCAAAAAAAAGCTCGGCTTTTTCGATATTAACTCCATTCTTTGCAATCGCACTAGGCGCAATTTTCTTTGGTGAAACGCTTACGGTTAATAATGCTATTGGTATTATAATGGCTGTTTTAGCGCTTGTTGTTCTGAATGACTTGAAGATAAAAAATATGATTCCTTTTAGATAGCGATTGACTTAATTTAAGTATGGAAATAAATATTTTTTAGTCCTTGGTTTTAGTCTTTTATATATTTAGATTGCCCCAGCATTTAGCCGTCAGCATCAATATCACGAGTCAATAAATCTTTCATTATTGCAGTTCTCATGTCATCAGAAAAATCAAACCAGTCAAAAATTTCATTCATATGACGCTTACATCCAACACAGAAGTTGTGTTTGTTATATTTACAAATACTTACACAAGGGCTTTTAATTTGCTTTAATCTGGCTTGCTCACTCATGACTTTTAGATATTTTAATTTTGAAAAAGTATTTTAGTGTAGTTGTTATTTATGAACGAAGTTTTTTATTTTCATGGTCATAAGCAGCTTTAAAGGAGACATGACATTTGCGACTTCCTAATGAAGTTTCAACTCTAAGTTGCTTTCCTTCAATACAGTGACTAGGATTAAGATAGGCAAATGCAATACTATGACCTACTCTAAACCCGTAAGCACCGCTCGTAATAATTCCACTTAATTCATTACCATCAAAGACTGCCTCATTTCCAAAACATTCTGCTGGAATGTCATCATCAAAAATAAGATAGGCTAATTGAGTTTGAATGCCTTTTGATTTGCGTTGATTAATATTTTCAGAGCCAATAAATTTGCGACTTAGGTCTAAAAATCGGTCCATTCCGGCTTCAAGAGCAGAAATTTCTTCGGTAAATTCAGCGCCATAAGCTCTATACATTTTTTCCAGTCTCATGCTATTAAATGCTTGACCTCCAAAATCTCTCAAACCAAAAGGTAATCCCATTTCAAATAAGGATTCATAGATAGATATTAGTTGCCAACTTGGCATATGTAGCTCCCATCCTAGTTCACCTGCATAAGAAACTCGCATAGCAAAAACATCGGCAGAGTCAATTTTTATTGTTTTGCAGCTAAGCCAAGAAAAAGCATTATTGCTGAGGTCTTCTTGAGTACATTGACCTAAAATACTTCTGGCTTCAGGACCGGTTAATAGGACTCCACCCCACTTTTCAGTTAAATTTTCAATGGTTATATCTAGACCATCCGTTTGCCATTCAAGCCATTGGTAGTCTTTTACTTCAGAGCCAATGGCTCCCATCAAAAGGAATTCCTCTTCATTGATTCTGCTTATGGTTTGTTCAGCCATAATCCCACCATTAGAGGCGTGAAAAAGTGTTAATCCGATTCTTCCATTTTTTGATGGAAGTTTATTGCAAGATAAACTATCAAGAAAAATAAATGCATCTTTTCCAGTGATTCTAAATTTCGCTGATCCGCTTATATCGGTAATGCCGCATGATTCTTGGACAGACATGCATTCTTGTTTGATTGCATCATGGGCCTCTGTGTGTGCCCACGATAAAGACTCCTTTCTTATCTCGTCAGTTGTAAACCATGAAGGTTTTTCAAAGCCAGTATTAACAGTATGAATCGCCCCTTTCTGACTCAAAAGAGTGTGAAGAGGGCTAACTCTAATTGGCCTTCCGTGGGGACGGTTTTCATTTGGTGCGGCATATGCATACATACGCTCATAAGACTCAATCGCACGAGTTGTACAATATGTTTTATCAGCCCATGTATCAAATCGACGGCTATCAAGTGAGGCCATATTGAGTTCAGTTTGGCCGTGAATCATCCACTGAGCTAAATATTTGCCAATGCCTCCTTGAGCAATACCAATACTGGCGCCACAAAGATTCCAGAAATTCTTCAATCCTTTCGCTGGGCCAACTAAAAGATTGTCATCTGGAGTATGGGTAATTAAGCCATTGATTACAGTACTGATTCCAACTTCTTTAAAGAGCGGGAAAATATCCATACACCTCTCTAGCCATGGCATCAGTCTATCTAAGTCTCCTTCAAAGAGTTCGCGGTCAAATGACCAGTCAACACCATCAAGGGCCCAGGGCTTAGAGCCTCTAGTTTCATATGGACCAATTAAGAAACCACCTCCTTCCTGTCTGATATATGAGGCTGCAATTGAGTCTCGTGTAACAGGAAGCTCCTTGGTAAGCGCTACAATCTCTGGGTGATTGTCTGTGATCAAATACTGGTGCTGAAGATTAACCAAGGGCACATAGGAGCCGACCATTGCACCCACTTGAGGTGAAAAACATCCGCCTGCATTAACCACGTGCTCAGCAATAATGTTTCCTTTTTCAGTAATCACCTCATATTCACCAGATGGAAGAATATTAATATCAGTAACACGATTAAAGTTACTCACTTCAGCCCCAGCTTTTTTAGCAAGCTGAGCTAATTGATTTACAACTGTAGTTGGATCGACATGACCATCATTTGGTGTATATAAAATATTTCTTGCATTGCTAAAGTCCATCATTGGGTTAATGATTGAAGCTTCCTCTTTAGACACAAAATGCATTTCACATCCGATATGATTCGAACGGCTTACGATATTAGTGAACCATTGCTCTTCAACCTCTGTATAGCCAACTCTTAGTGAACCAGTCTTATGAAATGAAGAGGGAAGGCCTGTTTTTTCTGGGAGAATTTCGTCATACAGTTTAACCGTATATTCATGAATATTAGACAATGTATGGTTGCCATTAAAGTTTGGACATAGCCCAGCCGCGTGCCAGGTAGATCCACTTGTTAGTTCGCCCTTTTCAACTAAAACAACATCAGTCCATCCTTCAAGCCCAAGGTGATACATTAGATTAACACCTAATGATCCACCACCAATGATGACTACTTGTGTATGTGATTTCATATTACGACCCTTAACTAAATTGGCTTACGACCAATATTGTTTCTACTTAATTTAATGTTGAACTTTTCACGTATTTTTTGATCAATATCATCACTGATATGACTTGGAAAATATTCCGATAAAATTTCTTTTTTTTGTTGGATTGCTTTTTCTAAAATGACAGGTTTTCCCATATCGGCCCAATCGTTAGGGCTGTCTCTATCACTTAAATCAGGATAAATATATTCACTTTGCATAACATTAATTGTTTGCTCTGAGCCAAGGTAGTGAGCTTTATCGTTCAAACAGACATCTTTGATTGTCTCAAAACAAAGAGACTCTTCGCTCTCATCATTAAAGCCCTTGGTTATTCTCATTGAAGCACCTAATAAGTCATTATCCAAAAGTAAGCTTTCTGGACATGTTCCAAGAAGACTGGCATACATTCCTGCAGACTCATAGATAATGTTTGCACCAGCAATTGCAGTTACAGCATGTGTTGAAGCCCTTTCAGAGCCAGCCT
>CAZEAO010000040.1:0-10759 GCA_964510245.1 uncultured Piscirickettsiaceae bacterium
AGTCTAGGTAATACTGATTAAGTCCACCTAGATTTGTAATACGCGCAACGTCTGGCGCAGAACCCGCTTCTAGTTGGTTTTCGAGTTGATCTCTAACTACGTCATAACCAACCACTTCAAAGTTCACTGTATTGCCTGTTGAGCCCTCCCAAACAGATGACATCTGCTGCAAAACGTCACACTCATTCGAGTCTTGATAGCAGACAAACTTTATCTCTGCTGCATTTACACTGAATGAGGAGGCGGCAAGAACGGATGCCAACAAAAGACTTTTTTTCATATTCTTCTCCATAATTAAATTTTAAAAAAAATAAATTTCTCCATTAGTAACAAAAAACCTAAAAAACCAAAACTGCGAATTTTATGCTTCGAAATCTACTTAATGTAGATTACCACCCGCAACAACTGGTGGTTTTAACTTATTTCGATATTTTTCATTTATATCAAAACTACCACAAATATATACGAATTATGACAACATGTCAACTTATTTGAAGAATTAAGAAAAAAAACGAAAATAAGTGAAAAAAAAATATTAAATTTATAATATAATGGATTGATTATGGAAAAACTAAACAAGCGTCAACGCGATATTCTAGCTCTTGCTGAAGAGGAAGGATATGTTAGCGTTGAAAATTTAGCCAAAAAATTTGAGGTTACTCAACAGACCATAAGAAGTGATATCAATAACTTCTGTGACAATGAACTGTTGACACGTGCACATGGAGGTGCTTTTTTTTCTAAGGCGCATCATTATGCTTACAAATCCAGAAAGTCTCTTGCAAGCGATGAAAAGAAAGATATTGCTGATGCAGTGGCTAACATCATTCCAAATAACTCCTCTGTCGTTCTTGGAAATATTTACAGCACCACTAGTGGCACAACAACTGAACAAGTAGCTGAGTCTTTATACGGTCATAAAGATCTCAAGGTAATTACTAATGATATTAACATTGTAAATATTTTGACGCAATTTGACAATGCTGAGATTTGGCTCGCAGGAGGAAAGGTTCGCAATATAGATTCTGCTGTTATTGGACAAAATACTGCCGACTTTATTAAACAATTTAAAGTTGATTTTGCCGTTGTTGGAGTATCAGCAATTGATAATGATGGTGCATTAATGGACTTTGACTATGAGGATGTACTTGTTTCAAAAACCATATTTAACCACTGTAGAAAACTTATTCTTGTTGCAGATAACTTTAAGTTTGATAGAACTGCCCCAATGTTAATTGGAAACATATCTGAAGTTGACATTTTAGTTACTAATTTTCAACCTCCTTCTGAAATAGTTAATATTTGCAATACTAACAACATTGAGATTGTTATAGCTTCTAAATAAGATCATGAGGAGAGCTAAATTCAGACTAAGAAATAAACTTTAATATCACAATAATCCTCAATCCTAACCATTTAAGAACAAATATATGACTATACATAATCTAGGTAAGCTTATTCATTTGAAAAAACTTTGCAATGATAGAGCACATTTTCAAATGCTTGCTGTAGATCAGAGACCGCCAATCTTTAACATCATCTCAAAAGCTAAGAGCAGAGAGCACAGATACGACGAGGTTGTAGAATGCAAGAAATTAATTACTTCAAGTCTCTCTCATCATGCTTCAGCAATATTGATGGACCCTCACTACTCACTATCAAACATTCTTCGATATAACAAATCAAAAGGGCTTGTTATTACTCTTGAAGAGCATAACTTCATAGAGACTGATAGAGGAAGGTATTCAGATAATATTCAAAATTGGAGCGTTGAAAAAATTAAAAAAGTTGGTGGTGACGCGGTTAAAGTTCTGGCTTGGTATAGACCTGATGCCGACACAAAGTCTATTGAACATCAAAAAAGATATATAAAAACAATAGGAAAAGAGTGCGAAAAGTATAGCATCCCTTTTCTGCTTGAACTTCTTGTATATCCATTTCAAAATGATGAAAATCACACTACGGAATATCAAGAACAAAAACAAAAAAAGAGTCAGGACGTTATCGATAGTGTTAAAGAATTTGCAAAAGAAGAATACAAAGTTGACATTTTTAAGCTAGAGAGTCCTGTTGACACTAACAAACTCGAGAACGAAATAACAAAAGAGACTGAAACCGCATTCAAAGAGCTCTCAGAGGCAACAAACAATAAGCCATGGGTGGTTCTATCCTCTGGAATGAATAAAGAATCATTTTATAATTGTCTTAAACTTGCCTATAAAAATGGTGCATCTGGCTACCTTGCTGGAAGAACAATTTGGCTTGATGCTTTCAAAAATTATCCTAATATGGAATTAGTTGAGAAAGGTCTTAAGACTGACTCTATTAACTATGTAAACAAGCTCAATGAGTTAACTGCTAAAAATGCCTATTCTCTTGAAACTTATTTTAGAAATGGATTTAAAATTACTAATCCAGATCAGTTTATTAAGGACTATGGAGGATTCTAATGATAGGTTACTTAGCACTTGCAAGAGAAACCTTTGATGTTGAGTTTGCTGAGTCTAAATTTGACAAAGCAAAATCAATTTTGCTATCTCTTTGCCCTGATGCTTTAGGGTTTAATCGTTTAATCACAAATGATATAACTGCAGATGAAGCCTTGTTATTTTTCGAAAACAATGAGTGTGAAAAGATTTTTCTGTTTCAAACAACCTTTACAGACGCTAAATTTCTCTTAAATTTTGCAAAAGCCATTAATAAACCAATCTGTATTGTTTCATTTCCAGAGCCAAGAACAGGTGGTAGATTAAGATTAAATTCGATTTGTGGTCTAAATCTTGGAATGCACGCGCTACTTAAGAGCGATATTACCCCTGCATTTGTCATTATTGAGAATAATGATGAAGCTAATAAAAGATTATTTTCAAATTTCATAAATGAAGATAACAAAATTGAAGATACCGCCTGGAATGTTGCGTCTATAAGCAATGAAAATACTGTCTTTGATTACACTATTGACAAACAAACAATCGGTATTATTGGAACCAGGCCAGAAGGTTTTAATACATGCGACTATGATTCAAGCGAGGTAACCAATAGACTAAATGTTTCACTTGTTGATCTTGAACTAGATGATCTTTTCGAAGAGGCCAAGGAGGTTGAAGTAGAAACTATTATTCAAACGAAAAACACTGTTTCGAGCTACCTTCAGGGAACTGAAGAGCTGGTACAGGAAGAGTTTGATAAAAGTCTCTCGATCTATCACGGACTCGAAAACTTAAAAGAAAAACACAATCTTGATGCCTTTGCTATCCGTTGCTGGCCAGAAACCTTTACTGAATATGGTTGTGCTTCCTGTGGACCCATGGCAATGATGAATGAAAAAAAAGTAAGCTGTGCTTGTGAAGCAGATGTTTTAGGTGGAATCAGCTGCAATATTCTAAACCAAATGAATGACAACCCTTCACTTTTGGTTGATATTGTAGATGTTGATAAGTCTGACAATTCTCTAGTTTTTTGGCATTGCGGACTTGCACCCATCAGCATGGCAAAAGAAGGAACTGCTAAGTCTGGGATTCACTCGAATAGAAAAAAACCACTCCTTCATGACTTTAGCCTAAAGGAGGGAGAGATTACAATATTTAGAGTCTCAAAAGCTCGAAATAAGCTTCAATTTTTTGTCTTAAATGGTCAGGTCATTGATAGACCAAACTCATTTTCAGGAACTTCTGGGGTGATTAGTCTTGGTGACAATAGTGTCCATAAAGCCGAGCAAATGTTTAAAGGTGGTCTCGAACATCATGTCGCGTTTACTTATGGCGATATATCTGACAAGCTGATTCACTTTGGCCAACAAATGAACATACCGACATATACGCTATGATAGAAAAAATTAAATACGCAATTATCGGTGCAGGATGTATGGGCCAAGAACACATCCTAAATATTGAAATTATAGATGATGCTGAAGTAGTAGCATTATGCGACACAAGCGAACAATCAATTAAAGAGAGTCTAGATTTGCTCAATAATGAGGTGGCTATTTTTGATGACTATAATGACTTAGTGAACGCAAACATCGCTGATGCATTTATCATCGCGACTCCAAATTACACGCATATTGATGTTTTAAAAGATGTTATGAAGTCAGAAGTCCATCTTTTAATTGAAAAACCACTTTGTACAACGGTCGAAGATTGCCTGGAATTAAAAAAGCTCGCAGAAAACTACCCTGGCGTAATATGGACTGCAATGGAATATCGCTATATGCCACCCGTCCAGAGAATGATTCAAGAAATCCTTAACAAAAACATTGGCGATTTAAAAATGCTCGCCATTAGAGAACACCGCTTCCCTTTCTTACATAAAGTAGATGACTGGAATCGATTTGCAATCAAAACTGGCGGAACCCTTGTTGAAAAATGCTGTCACTTCTTTGATCTCATGAGACTCATCGCGCAAAGTGAACCATTAAAGGTTTATGCAAGTGGAGGCCAAGATGTGAATCACTTAGATGAAACATATGATGGAATGACTCCTGATATTCTCGATAATGCCTTCGTTATTGTTGATTTTGAGAACGGTGTTAGAGCTTTTCTAGACTTATGTATGTTTGCAGAAAACTCTGATTACCAAGAAGAACTGTGTGCAGTTGGATCGATTGGAAAGATAGAAACAGAAGTCCCATCCAACGCCTCAGGAATTACCAACTCTGATATCAGAATTGGCCTAAGAGAGAACAAAAAAGCACTAAGGGAAAATATTACAGTAGACGAGAAAATTCTTGATGCTGGTCATCACCATGGATCCACCTATTACGAACATACCTCATTTCTTAAGGCAATCCGAAACAATACAAAGCCAGAAGTGTCACTTAATGACGGACTAGTTGCTGTAGCAATTGGACAGGCAGCTGAAATTTCTATCAAAGAAGGTAGAGTTGTTCAGATGAGTGAGCTTATATAAGAGTAACTTAATTTAAATGACAAAAAAGAGTAAATATATTTTATCTATTGATCAAGGTACAACGTCTTCGAGAGGTGTTATTTTTGATTCAAACTACGAGGTAGTATCAATAGGTCAAAATGAGTTTACTCAATTTTTTCCAAATTCTGGCTGGGTTGAACATGATCCTGAAGAGATTTGGATGTCAACTCTCGAAAGCTGCAGAAAAGCAATTAAGGAAGCCAAAATTGAAGCAGATCAAATTCAAGCAATAGGAATTACTAACCAAAGAGAAACTACAGTTGTTTGGGATAAAGCAACTGGCAAAGCGATTTATAATGCAATTGTTTGGCAAGATCGAAGAACTTCTGACCAATGTCAAAGTCTACGTGAGCTTGGTCATGAGCCTTTTGTGAGTAAAAAAACGGGACTATTACTGGATCCTTATTTTTGCGCTACAAAAATTGCATGGATTCTTGATAATGTTGATGGAGCAAGAAAAAAAGCGAATGAAGGTGAACTTCTTTTTGGAACAATCGATAGCTTTCTTATGTGGCGTTTAAGCAATCAAAAGGTCCACTCAACAGATGCAACCAATGCTTGTCGAACACTTTTATATAATATTCATGAGGGTTGCTGGGACGAAGATTTGCTGGCGCTTTTTAATATTCCTATCGCTATGCTGCCTAAAGTTTTTGATAACGCTGCAGACTTTGGTAAAACTCACGAAAGCGTATTTGGGGCAGAAATTCCGATTGCTGCTTCAATTGGTGACCAGCCTTCAGCTCTAGTTGGTCAGGCCTGCTTTGAACCAGGAATGGTTAAATCTACTTATGGTACCGGTTGTTTTGTTCTAATTAATACCGGCTATCAGCCAGTTAAGTCTGAGAATAAGTTATTAACTACTTTAGCTTTCCAAGTAAACAATAAAACTTGTTATGCACTAGAGGGTTCAATCTTTGTAGCTGGTGCGGCAGTTCAATGGCTTCGCGACGGACTGAAATTTATTGAGTCAGCGGAACAATCTGAAATTCTCGCAATGCAGGCAGATCAGTCTCAGGATATTTATTTAGTGCCTGCATTTGTAGGACTTGGTGCGCCTTACTGGGATCCAGATTGTCGCGGTGCATTGTATGGCATGACTCGCAATACCGGACCTGCTGAAATTACAAAAGCAACACTGGAATCAGTCTGCTATCAAACCGCTGACCTATTAAATGCAATTTCAAAAGATATGGGTAGCAATGAATTAAGCACCATTAGAGTTGATGGTGGAATGGCGGCTTCAAACTGGACAATGCAAATGCTCTCAGACTTGGTTCAATTACCGGTCGATAGACCCAAAAATCTAGAGACGACGGCCTTAGGCGCCGCGTATTTAGCTGGAATGCAGGTCGGTTTGTATCCAGCAATGAATGATTTTGCTAAATTTTGGCAATCTGACAGTCAATTTAATTCAAACATGACAGATGACCTTAGAGAGAGAAAACTTGCTGGATGGAAGGATGCAGTAAATCGAACCTTGTCCCATAAGTAGCAAATACTTTAATCTATTTTCATTAAAATAAATCATATGATTACATGCGTCGGCCCAATATTTCTTGACAGAGTTGTCAAGATTGATCAATTTCCTGAAAACCCAATAAAGCTCGTAGCAAATGATCTTGAAATGAGGCTAGGAGGCCCAGCTCCTGTCGCAAGTTTTGCTATAAAGTCTTTAGGAGGTGTGTCTGAATTTGTTGGTCGTTTTGGTGATGACGATGCAGCTGATTTTTTAAAATCGAAATTTGAGAACAATCATATAAATATTCAAAAATCAATCGTTGTAAGTGATGCAAAGAGTTCTCAAAGTCATATCTTTGAAGATCGAAACGGTGAACGATTATTAGCTGTATTTAATGAAGAAAAACTCCTCAATGACAAAACGTTGCCAATATTTGATTTTTCAGCTGAACAATCCTTTTTGGTTGATACAAATTGGATTGAAGCTTCTCATTTCATAGCTGTTCAAAGCCAAAAATTTGATATTAATTGTGTTGTCGATCTAGATAATTTCACTAATAGTAATCTTGTTAAGGAAGTTGTCAATACCGCGTCTCATCCAATTTTCTCCGAAACTGGTCTTAATCGATACACTAATGGAGTATCCATTATTGATTCTCTAAAAAATCTTTACAAGTCTAATCAAAAATTTTATGCAGTTACTCTTGGCTCCAAAGGCGTTTATTGGATTAATCATGGAAAGATATTTCATTGTGAATCTCCTAAAATTAATGTTAAAGAGACAAATGGTGCTGGCGATGTTTTTCATGGCTCTTTTGCGTACTTTATTGGGTTAAACAAGAGCATTCAAGAATCAATCGAACTGGCTACAGCTAGTGCTTCTTTGAAATGCACTAGAACAGGAGGGATTGACACGCTACCCAAATATAATGAAGTCAAAGAGTTTGCAAAACATTTAAAACCATCACTGAAAATTAGTTAAATTATGAAAAAAATATTAATTACAGAGTTTATGGAGCAAGAGAGTGTCGATAAAATTTCAGAACATTTCGATGTTATCTACGATTCGAACCTCTATGAAAGCTATGAAAACTTAAGCTCTCAAATTGTTGATGCGGATGCTGTAATTGTCAGAAATAAGACACAACTCACTGAATCCTTGTTAACTCTAGCCAAAAACCTTAGTTTTGTGGGTAGACTGGGCGTTGGACTAGATAATATTGATACTGATTTTTGTTCAAATCATAACATTTTTGTGCAGCCTGCAACTGGAATGAATGCAGACTCTGTAGCCGAATACGTCTTGACTTGCGCACTTTCTTTATTGAAAAATATTCCTATTGCTCATACAGGAACTGCTTCAGGCGAGTGGCCAAGAACATCCATCAAATCAAGAGAGCTTGGTGGCAAAACTTTAGGGATTCTTGGCTTTGGAGTTATCGGAAAAAAAGTAAGTCGATTAGCTCAAATTTTTGGGGCAGAGGTGATTGCTTATGACCCATTTATCCCTGATATAGAAGCGCAACAGCATAATGTTTCACTAGTCGATCAAAGCAAGGTTTTTGAGTCCTCTGATGTTATATCTATCCATCTTCCATTGACTAATGACACACATGACTTGATCAATCAGCAATCATTTAAGCTGATGAAAAAAACTCCTATTGTAATTAATTCTTCAAGAGGTGCAATTGTCAATGAGTTTGACTTACTTATTGCATACAAAGATAATTTGATTAGTGGATTCGCGCTAGATGTCTATAGCTCTGAACCTGTAGATAAAGCATTCTACAAAGAAATTAACAACACGATGAATTGTATTCTAACACCCCATAATTCTGGAGTAACGTCCGAGTCGAATGTGCGCGTGAGTCAGTTTATTGCTGAAAAAACGATTGATTTTTTTACAGTCTAGAGATTTAACTCACTAATTTATCAAGCGACGTTCCCAATTATTGAAACTTATTTAAAAAATTGATGTAATTTCAATAGAATCACCTTCTTCAAATGACAAAGTAATAGCGTGTAAAATGTAATAATTCTTACTTAGGAGAGACATTATGGGTATGCCTGGACCGTTTGAACTAATTATTATTCTAGTGATTGTGCTTCTAATTTTTGGAGGCAAGAGACTCAAAAATATTGGTAACGAGCTTGGAGGTGCAATCAAAGGCTTTAAGTCATCCATGAAAGAATCCGAAACTGACGATAAAGAAGATATCATTGAAGCCAAAGTTGAGGCTAGAGATGATCAGACAGATAAAAAATAAATTCCTTTTCAAAATAAATTTCTATGTTTGATTTTGGCTTCTGGGAAATTGCCATCGTAGGCATCATTACCCTTATTGTTGTTGGGCCTGAAAAAATGCCATCACTTGCTCGAAAAGCAGGACTTTACTTTGGCAAATTCAATAAATTTATTAACAAAATAAAATCAGACATTAATGAAGAAATAAAAATGGAAGAGATTAAAGAACAGATGTCTATGGAAGATGAAAAAATAACGCTTTCAGAAGTTACCGAAGACATTCAATCAAGTGTAGATTCTCTTGACCAAGACAATTTATTTTCAAACGACAAATCCAAATAACAAATGACTGACCAAAAGCATTCATTTGAAAAGCTTCCTTTGGTTCAGCATCTTATTGAACTAAGACAATCACTATTGCGCTGTGTGGTAGCAATTGCAGTCTTTTTTCTAATTTTATTTCCATTTGCTGACGAAATATATAATTTCATTGCGGCACCCATAGTCCAAGCAATTCCAGGTTCAAATCTAATAGCAATTGGAGTGATTTCGCCTTTTTTAACACCATTAAAGATGTCATTAATATTGGCAATCTATGTAGCAATGCCATATCTTCTTTATCAGATATGGATGTTTGTTGCGCCAGCCCTATATCGTCATGAAAAAAGGTTGATACTCCCACTCGTTATTTCTTCGACACTTCTCTTTTATGTAGGGCTGATCTTTTCTTTCTATATTGTTTTTCCTGTTATCTTTGGGTTTCTTGCAGGTGTTGGACCAGATTCAGTCAACTTTGCTCCTGATATACAGTATTACTTAGACTTCATTCTGAAAGTTTCTTTTGCCTTTGGAGTAGCCTTTGAGGTGCCTGTTGTTACAATACTCATGATTACCTTTGGTGTCACAACACCACAAAAACTCAAAAAAAATAGATCTTATATCATAATTGGATCATTCGTTATTGGAATGATTCTAACCCCGCCTGATGTAATCTCACAGTTTTTAATAGCAATTCCTATCTGGCTATTGTTCGAAGCAGGATTAATTTTCTCTTCGTTTTTTAGTGTTCGTGAGAATGCTAAACCTAAAAGTTCTAAAAAATCTTCTAATGATTGGACTTCAAAGCCTCATAACGAGATGATGGACAATATAGAGAAAGAGATGAATGAGAAAGTCATCAAGGGAGAAAAAAAGAGCTAATCAAGTTAGCTTAATCTTTTCTGAAATAAGCCTTAAACTGAATTTAATTCATGAAAAAAGCACGCCTTATAAATACACAAGGCGCGCTTTTGATATTACTTTAATGAATTTTAGTTTGGATACTTACTATCAATACCCTCAACATAGAAATCCATTGTTAGTAGATCAGGGAAGTTAGGTGGTGTTTCACCTTCTGCTAACCATGGGCTACCATCTTGCTTATTAATTGGACCGGTAAACGGATGAACATCACCAAACTCCAAGTCAAGTATAGTCATTTCAGCTTCCGTCTTAACATCATCTGGCATATTTTGCATTGAAGCAAACTTAACCATTCCTTCCTGAACACCCGCAAAAGTGTCAGTGGAAGTCCAAGTTCCATCTCTTACTGCTGAAATTCTGTCAACATAGTATGGACCCCAATCATTAATAATTCCAGTCAACTGGGCGTTTGGACCCCATTCACTCATGTTTGAAGCCTGGCCAAATGCATGAATACCTTTCTCTTCAGCAACTGTCATCGCTGCAGTAGAATCAGTATGCTGCATTAGAATATCTGCACCCTGAGCAATTAGAGCGTTAGCCGCATCAGCTTCCTTACCTGGATCGTACCATGTATAAACCCAAACAACCTTTATCTGAACGTCAGGATTTACTGACCTAGCAGCTAAAAATGCAGAGTTAATTCCACGAATTACTTCTGGAATTGGGAACGATGCAATGTAGCCGATAACATTGCTCTTCGTCATTCTTCCAGCAATCTTACCAATAACATGTCTTCCCTCATAGAACCTTGCTGAATAGGTTGATACGTTATCTGGTCGTATATATCCTGTAGCATGCTCAAACTTAACATCTGGATAACGCCCAGCAACCTTAACAGTTGGGTTCATGTAACCAAATGATGTTGTAAAAACGATATCA
>CAZEAO010000041.1:0-10136 GCA_964510245.1 uncultured Piscirickettsiaceae bacterium
AAGCTGCTGCCGCAAATTCAACTGCTGCTTATCAGTCTGCCTATCAGGCTCCAGTGGCCCATCAATCAGCTGCAATGAATAAGTCTTTAGTGTTGGCCAATCGATCAGATCTTATGTCAGAATTACTTGTAGAACTAGAAATTGCTGAATTTGAAGCTGAATTAAGAGCTGAACTCGACCTCAAATCGCCTTCACCAGTAAAACTTGTTAAAGCCACTCAAACAGCAACATATTCCGAGCTGTTTATGTATATTGGGCTGTTCTTACTTCTAATCGCGTCTTCACTTCGTCGAAGAGTGGCGCTATGAAGAGGTTAATACTAATCATAGCTGTCCTAGGGCTTAGTTTTTTTGCATACGGGGCATATATACCTGCAAAAGCAGTCTTAGCTCAGTATTTGATTAATAATGCCTGGAACGACTCAATACGCTCAGGAGAGACTCACAAGCCCTGGAAATGGGCTGATATGCATCCGGTCATGAAGCTGAGCTCTGATAAACACAACCAAGAGCTCGTTGTTCTCTCCGGTGACAAGGGCAACTCTCTCGCCTTTGCTCCTGGACACAACCTCTTCAGTTACATGCCAAATCAGGGTGGTACCACTGTTATTTCAGGGCATAGAGACACCCATTTCGAATTTTTGCAAGACATATCAATCAGTGACGTCTTTGAGCTAACTGATCGCAATAATGCGAAGACAAGCTATCGAGTGAGTGACATTCAGATAATTGATGCAACAAAGCAAGACATAGCTATCCATTCAGACCAAGACGAGCTCAAGTTGATCACTTGTTACCCGTTTGATGCGATAGTGGCTAGAGGGCCCTTGAGGTATGTCATAACCGCCAAAATGATATGAAGATAAATGTTGCCCCAATTCGCAAAGACCCTGATTTTATAAGTAACAAAGTCTTGCTGATGTCTGTGGTCTTTCATGTAGCGCTATTTGTTTTGGTGAGTTTTATGGAGTTGCTGTAATGACAAGGAGAAAAAAATGGCAATCATGATCCCAATATTTTGGCTAGTAATGCTTATTTATGGATTAATGTTACTGCGCACTTCAACCAAAAGAAAGCTAGGAACAACACTGATTACCTTGTTCTTCTTCCCAGTGATTCTGTATTTGATTTTGACAGTTATATTTCAAATATTTTTTGGATTGAGCTTTGTTGATCTCTATAGAATTGGATGCGGTATGAATGCTGTTCATTATACCGAGTGCTATCCGCAGGGGTATTTTCCAGAGTGACTAGCCTAATCAAGAGTCGTCACGCAAAGGTAAGGCAGCAACAACGCCATATCACCGACAGCGCTCTTGATTTATTGATGAATTACGGCGTTAAAAAAAGACAGAGGGGAGGGTGCGCTGTTATCTACTTGAGCAAGAAAGGCAAACAAATTGCTCTCAAAAAGGACATTAATCCCAAAATATGTGGCATCGTTAATTTGACAGACAATGTTCTGATAACTGTGCAGTATCGATACAAACGAATCAAGAACTATTAGTTACTATGAAAAAGAAATTACTCGCCTCAATTATTTGTCTTACCATAGGGCTACTTATCTCCTTTTCTACAAATGCTGATCTAGACCAAGCTATCGCTTCTGCGGAAACAGGTGAGAAAGATAAAGAAGAATGGGATTGGTACTGGTACGGAATGTCAATATACAAAAGACCTAAGGTACAACCTACTGTTTGTGAGCCAAATAGGATAGGTTATCTTGAATATATTTATCAAATAAATACTTCCAGCACAGAGTTCCAGCGATGAAGACCATTCTAGGAATAACTTATTCAAAACATCCTATAAAGAAGAAAAATTAGAATACATACAAGAGAGTAAGCTTGGATTTACTAATGGAAAAATTTGAATCGTATGTAAGTATAACTTTTAAGGTATTCATGCTTATATGGCTAATCGAAATCGTCATATTATTTGGCTATGTGTTGAAGTCAATGTTTTTGAACTATGAGAATAATTAACTCCACTTTTAAATGATTAAAACTCTATTAATAATTTGTGCAATAGCTTTTGTAGCTATATATTTCACTATATCAATCCTTAAAAATCTTAAGACTGAAATGAACTCAGTACAGATAGATTATAGTGACCCTAACGTCACTCCAGTATCAATCAAGGTTGCTGTAATCGGCGATATTCATCTTAGGGAGGGTGAAGATATTACTAAGTTTTTAAAGGTCTTAGATGAAGTTAAGAGCAACAGTCCTGATCTTGTATTGCTTGTTGGTGACTATATTACAGGGAAACGTCGAATTAAAGATATAGATTCTCATCGTAGAAATATTATTAAAACATTCAAATCTCTTGATCCAATCCCTAGGGCAGTTGTTCTTGGAAATCATGATAACTTCACAGGTCGAGAAAAATGGTTTAAAGAGTTTAAGCGGCTTGGTGTTGATGTATTAGAAAATGAAACGCGGATTATGAATGTTGCTGGTGTAGAAGTATGTATTCGTGGATTGGGAGATTATCGCTCGTATCGATATAAATTTGTTGATTATCCAGCTGAATGCAAGAGCTTGCCAAAAATAACTATTACACATGATCCACAAGGTGCTTTTGAGCCAGGTGTTGAAGGATTAGTGTTTGCTGGTCATTCGCACTGTGGTCAGGTAAGTTTTCCAATTATTGGTCCACTTAAAGTCCCTACTAAGGCTCCACGTAAAGCGATCTGTGGTCTATATCAAGATAGCAAAAGAACACTTTTTGTTACATCTGGTGTGGGAACAAGCATAGTACCAATACGTTATGGTGCCCAGTCTAATTGGGATTTGATTAATCTAAGCTTCATTAATTGATGGAAATACTAGCATCAGCTTTTGGGTTTTAGTGTTTTTGACCGCTTTAATTAAATTTATAGACCTGAATCATAGAATTTGCGAATTGCAGCATCTAAATCTGAACTATCTAGAAACATTTGTAAATCGCTAGTAGTTTTCGTATATGTTTCCTTACACTGTAATGCAAAATAATTGTTTGAATCAGTAATGTAAACATTAGTAAATATTTTAAATGTAGGATAAGGTATTTCACTATATTCAGTTTCAATTTGATGTTTTCTTTTCAAATCAGATAATAAACTTTTTTGCACATCTAGGCATCTATTCAAATTATCCAATTCATATGAACCATAAATCGAATGGATTATATTATTATTGTTGATAGTTACTCTATAAAATGAAAAATAAGGACTTTTTTGTGGAATTACTTCAGAAAAATTTGTATTGAAATAGTCACTGATAGTTTCTGGGTGTTTAAGTTTATTGGACCCAATATAATTACCAGAAACATAATTTTCTGCATTTTCATATAGAGAAATTCCAAATAGAGTATTTATTTCTACTCCAAGAGAAGAGAATGAAATAAATATTGAAAATAGAAGTGCGAGTAGTTTTTTCATAATAGAGTCTTTTTGAACTAGAAGTTTATTCTACTACTGAAGTCTATCAAAAGGGCAAAAATTGAACTCTAAACATGTACTCTCAAATCTATTCCGTTAAGACGGATTTGCTTGTGCATGTTTTTTATCGTCTTTATTTATCTAACAACCAACTTCTAATTTCTTTAGGACGAACTACAACACTGAGACCTTCTGTATAGTTTTTCTTAATTCTTGCTCTTCAACATCCTCTAGATTGCTTAGATGAATTTCTCTAAGATAGGAAACTATCGGAAGTTTAGGAACCAAATGAGCTATTAGAAAGAATATGACAATAATCAATAAAATTGAAAAAAAGACAGGCAAAGTTAGTGTGCCAATAAAGTAATGAATGGGCAGGAGAATAATCATAAACATTGACAAAATTGAGGCAATGATTAAGAGTATATTTGTTAATGATTTGCCTATTAATAGGGTATTTATTCCAATTGTTGCCCCAACGATCAAAGCCATAATCATTAGAAGTCCAAGTATAGGTAGAAAAATATCCATATTTAATCTTAGTTTTTAATTTTGATAGAGCAAGTTAATTTAATCTTTTAATACCCGATTAAGTTTTAGAAAAATCAAAGTAAATTTGTCTTGTGAAAACAGTTTCATCTTCAGGACGCGGCAGGGGAGAGGTCTTTAAAACAGCTCTCACTAGGGACTTTTTTATACGATTAGCTCTTCTCTTGTCTCTTACACTACATTCTTGAATTTCAGTGTTTAAAACATTACCATTTTCATCTTGCTGAATATAGATCCGACAATCCCATTTATCATAGGGAACAACTTTGTTGCTTTTAAGGTCCCAGTTGTTTCTTACCTCGTTAGATATATCTTCTATCCAGGTGTCTTGTACTATATTGAGTTGCTCTCGAATATCATCTAAATTACTTTGATGCATTTCTCTGAAAAATTCATAAAATGCATAACAATAGAAAGGCGCAATAAGAATCAGTAGAATTATTCCAAGCCATTGTACTTCCTGCCATATCACTATGCCAAGAATAAAAACGGCTATAAATATAAATAGCTTTAAAACATTTAGAATGTATTCTTTAATTTTTGAATAATCCATAACAAGATTATAAGTTTAGTAAACAGCATTTTGTAGGAATTGTTATTTACCATTAATTTGAAGCTTCTTTGTCTCCACCTTTAAGGATTGCTTGAGCTTCACCAATCATTCGATCATATATTGTTTAATTAGCTTCCTTGGAATAGTCACCTATTCTAATGACCTTATTACTAGACTGAGCTAGAGCATCGACATCCTTACCAATCTGTCGAATTGTTTTTGCTTCTTGAGGATATCTCTTTATGAATTCTTCTCTGTGGGTTCTGACTTTTTGGAGCGTTTCCTCAACCAAGTCAGCGTAGCCCCACCATTGTTGGCTTCGGTTGCTTCCTCCTGCGTCATCAATCTTGCCCAAGAGGGCAATTTCTTGATATTTTTCTTGTCCTCTATTAATTGATTTCGAAGATTGATTAAATCTAAGTTTTGTTCTAATACTCTCATTATTTATTCTCCAGTTCCATTTCTTCAGCAAGTAAGGCAAACGCAGCAACTAAAAAGATTACTCGCATATATCTACTATTTGGGTTGACTGAATTATGTGCAAAGATATTTCGTTGATTGCGAATAACATGTAGAAGGTCAGTCGCTTCTTTTGTTAATAATTTCTTTTTTCTGCCTTCACCTATCAAGTCAGCAAAATCATTCTTATAATCTTTAGTTTTGGTAATTGTTCTGAGTATATTTATTACTTTCTTTGGGAGTTCGATTGGTAGGGTTAAGTCAAACTCAATTTCTTCAATTATCTTTAAACACCTTTGGTTATTGCCAACACACTGTTTAGCAACCTTCCTTATTACATTCTCAATGTCATTGTCATTGTTTAGTATGTGATCTATTTTTTCATTGAGATTGATGATTGTAGCAATATAACGATCTATTTCATGTTCTCTTTCACTTATTTCAGACTCTAAAGATTCAATTTGTTTACGTTGATCTGCAATAACTCTATTTTTTTCAGTTAAATTGTTTTTTTGATTAATGATGGTTAATTCTGGTGGAGTTATTTTTATCTCATCAATATCTCTATTAAATTCATTCATTAATGAATCATAGGTAGACATATTTCTTGGATATTTCCACACTTTGTTTGTCGAATCCCATTCACATGGAATGATTTTTTTTGCTCTGTCTATTTGAGTATTTGGAATGGAAAGTAAGTAATGACTTTCCGTTTGATCTAGCTGGATTAAGTTCATTTAGCGCTCCGTAGTTAAAAAAGTTAAAGAACAATTTAATTGTCCTTACCTTCTTTAACGGAAATGAACTGAGATTTATTTCATTAAATTGTAAACAAGACCAAGAAATCTAAATAAATATGAATATGGTTGGAGAGTAGGCTGTTATTTAAGGTTCTATTCTTTGTTGATTTCAATAGCTTTGAAAGAATTTACTTCATCATTTTCAATGACTACTTCATAGCGAGTGCCATTGACCATTGTAAAGATTCCTTTTCCATTTTTGTTACCGTTTAAGTATTCTCCTTCATAAGTAGAGCCATTAGAATAGGTATGGAATCCTTTTCCATGTCTACTTCCGTTTAAGTATTCTCCTTCATAAGAAGAGCCACTAGGCCAGGTATATTTACCTCGGCCATTAAATTGATTATGCTTCCACTGGCCTTCATAACTTCCGCCATCATTCCAAGTATATGTTCCAATTCCATGGTATTGATCTTTTAAAAAATCACCGTCGTATCGATCTCCATTGACCTTAACTCTGTGGCCTTTTCCATTTAAAAATCCATTTTCCCATTCACCTTCCTTTTCACCATCATAAGCAGATGTAAAAATGCCGTAACCATGTGGCTTGCCGTCTAAAAAAATACCTACATATACATCACCATTAAACCAAGTTTTAAAACCGTGACCGGTTAATTTTCCATTTATAAAAGTACCTTCATATATCTGACCTTGAGTATCAAATTTTGTGCCTTTACCATTAGGGTTTCCATTTTCCCACTCGCCTTTGTAAAGATCTCCATTGCTAAAAGTCACCTCAACTTCTCCTTCAAGAGTGCCATGATTCCAAAATCCTTCATATTTTTCACCATTACTTGTAACTAAGACCCCATTTCCGTGCTTTTTATCTTGATTATCACGCTCTCCTGAAAAATATTCTGGGGTAAAAATTCTAATACCCATATCCCATTCAGTTTCTATGATTGCGCCACTAATAAATCTTAAAGTACCTTTACCATGCTTTTTGTCACTCAGAAAGTTACCTTCATAGCTGTTACCATTTGGTTGGGTTAAGGCTCCAAAGCCAGATTTTTGATTATCTAAAAAGTTACCTTCATAAGTTGCTCCATTGGTAAATTTCATAACACCTTTGCCATTAAACATGCCATTTTTCATTTGACCAATATAATGATCTCCATTATCTAAGTCCATAACTTCAATATTGTATAAGCCATCAAGAAAGGGTATATCAAGAATGGGAATTAAAATCTTAGCGCATCCACCATCAACATCGTTGAAGCAGAAATTACTGGTAAGGTTGTGTTCAACCCAAGGCAACTGCTCTCCATTTGTTTCTGTGTCGAGAGCTGAACCTACATCCTTGAGCATGCTTTCAATAAGTTGATTTGGTGTTTTTATGAATTTAAGCAGCTGCCTTGTATAAGGACTATTTCTGCTCTTACCACCATCCTGAAGATAAATATAGTCATCAGCTTTTTTTCCAGGACTCGTAGAATAGGCAATAAGAGTGTTTTTGCTTACCAGTAACATTTTTGATAAACCCTCTTGAGCACCACTTATAGAGTTATCTCGGCAAGCATCTAAAATAATAATGTTCAGTTTAGAATTTCCATCTTCAATAAGCTTTATAAGAGGGGTTAAGTTGATTGCTTCATCATTAAATCGTTCTAACTTTTCATACTCACTAAGGTTTGTAAAATTTTTCTTAATTGCTTTAATCGAGTGAATCGGTAGCAAGTAATTTACAGTATGAAGCTGTTTAGCATGACCAGCGTAGTAAAATAAGCTGATTGTATCTTCATTCAATTGTGAACCAAACTTTTCGATTGCCTGTTTCATAGTTGTCTTATTAGCATCCTCAATAAGCTTAACTTCAAAGCCCAATTCTTCGAGTGATGCAGCTATATCTTTAGCATCATTAACTGGATTATTGAGATCATCATCTAGGTACTTGGCATTTCCAATAACTAGAGCTATACGTTCTAACGCATATACATTAAAAGAAATAATGAGTAGAAAGGCAAAGAGGAGCTTTCTCATTTTTACTAAAACATGAAAAACTAAATACAGTCCATTGTAAACTTATTCTAAACTTAATGAAATAATTGTAGCGCTATATACGTTAAAGAAATATGAATGACTTTAAAAAAAATTTATTAGAAAAATTACCTGAACTTAAACGGCATGCAATGATTGAATCAGCCAAATATCTTAAATATAGTGAAATGGATGCAGATGATCTTCTTAACGAGACTGTTAAAAAGGCGCTTAAAAAACAACATAAATTTGATGTTAAATATTTTCTTGCTTACCTCAAAAAAATGATGACAAACCTTGCGATAGATGAATATAGAAAAAACAGCATTAAAGTTGAATTGAAAGGTGAAGAATTAAAAGACGCACAAGCTTCTGGAAAGAAAACCTACAAAATGAAAAAAAGAGCAGAAAATTATGGAAAGGTGGCACGAGAGGTGGCACGAGACGATGACGAGGACGAAGATGAAATGCAATCTTTAGATGATATTAAACTCAATTCACCATCGGCTCAAGAATTATCATCATCACTTAACCAAAAAGAAGAGAAAGAGTACGAAATTTTAGAAAAAGATGAAAAAGCAAAGAAACTTTATAATTCCATAAGTAAATTGTCTGAAAAATGCCAAGAGATTTTTCATCTGTATATGGTGGTAGAGGGTTCATTTTTAGAATTAAGTAAACGAATGAATATTCCTCTGGGAACAGTGCAGAGTAGATTTCACAGATGTAAAGAAAAATTATTAAAAATTATACTAAAAGAATCACCTGGAGAAGCTAATGAAATATGATGACTTAACACTCATGAAATTTACCGATGGTGAGCTTGATAGTGACCTATCAAAAGAAATTGAAAATGAAAGTCTTAATGATAAAGAACTTAAAGCAAGACTTGAAGTTTTATCATTTATGTCAAATGATAATATAATACGAGCAGAAAAGTATGGTCAGATGCTTCGTGAAAAAAACTTAGATATTTCAACTAGTAAGAGAGATGAAAACGAAGAAATTCCTAGTCATATTATTGATCTAATTGATAACTTTAAACCCTCTATAAAACAAAGACTAGAGGCATTAGCATATAACATAAAAACTAAGTACAAATCAAGAACGGCTGTTATATCTACAATTCTTGCTACTTTGATTTGGTTTTCCTTACCCCCGCTAGTGATCACAAGGGCAGTGGATTTTGACAGTAGCGCATGGTCTACCATCCTCAAATTCGTCTTGAGCTATAGGGGTTTCTTTTGGGGCTTATTATAGTTTCAAACACAAATATTTAATTAGACAGAGTAGCGTCTAATTAAGTTGTATTGCTCTTAATCTCATAACAATCAAAATCAAATTTAATAAAAAAACAAAATAAATGAAATAAATTTCATACGTTTTACGTTGAAGTAGTTAATTGAGCAGTTATTTTTTATTGTTCAAAAAAACCTTTTAAAAACTACGTAGGACTATTATGAAAAACTATAACACTTATATAACCAAACTTATTACAGCAGTAGCTGTCATTTTCACTCTAATTTCATTTACATCAATTGCGAATGATAAATCAAGTCAGGATTTATGTCTTGAAACCTATCCTAGATGGATGTTAATGTCTGGTGATGGTAATTTTAAAGTTGGCGATACCATCTCTAGTAGCACTGGAGTTAAAGCAATTGTTACTTCTTACAATGCTGAGTCGCATATTTTAAATTATCATCATACTTCTAACAATAGCCTCAACTCATTTGCTATTGGCGATTTAATTTATTCCTCAAATTCAAGTGCTGGAATTGCAATAAAAAATATTAGTTCAATAGATAATGCTATAGAGGGATGCAGGGTTAAACTTGCCTTTGAAGCTCAAATAGCTGCTCAAGAAATGATGGCCGAGATAGAAGTAGAAATGGAAAGAACCGCTGCTCTTGAGGCTTTCCTTCAAAAACTAGAGAATGAAAGCGCCGCTGCTTCTGCTTCAACCGCAGCTTATCAAGCAGAAGTTGCTTATTCAATGAGTATCAATAATATCCAAAATTCTATTGCAACATACCAGGCATATACTACTCAAAATTCATTGAGTTATGAAAACAATGAAAACTACTCGCGCATAATTAGCAATCCATTCAAGAATGTAACTGACGACCCTTTATCAACACTATCTATAGATGTTGATACAGCAAGTTATGGACACATGAGAAGGTATCTTCAAGATAACCAATTACCTCCTGTAGATGCTATTCGTATTGAAGAGATGATTAACTATTTCAGTTATGACTACCCTCAACCCAATGGCGATGATCCACTGACGATTATTACAGAGATTAGTGATGCGCCATGGCATAACGAACACAAATTAGTTCATGTTGGCATTCAAGGTAAAGAGATTGATA
>CAZEAO010000042.1:0-9875 GCA_964510245.1 uncultured Piscirickettsiaceae bacterium
AATTAGACACCTAGAAAAGTACAAAGATTACGGCGAAAAATCACCTCATCGTTAAGCTCTATTTTTTTATCCTTCAGAGTGGTATATGATGCTACTCTGAAGGAATTTCATATCTATATATGAGTGAAAGCTTAATAAATTCAAAGGATATTCTCGACTATTGGTTTTCTGAAACAAGTAAACAATTCTGGTTTGCCTCAACTCCAAAAATAGATATTGAAATTAAATCTAGATATGAGCATGTTTGGGAACAAGCAGCTTCAGGAGATTTTGATTCTTGGCAAAAAACAGCAGACGGCTCAGTTGCTCTTATTATCATTCTTGACCAGTTTCCACTAAACATGTTTAGATCAGAAGCAAAGAGCTTTAAAACCGAAAGCATGGCAATTGAAGTTGCCTTAAATGCAATAAATAATGGTTTTGATGAAGAGATGAATAATGAAAAACGATTATTCCTATTTATGCCCTTGATGCATTCTGAGAGTATAGATCATCAAAATCTACAGGTTTATCTTTTTGAAAAATACAACTTTAACCTAGAGTTTTCAAAACATCACAGACATCTTGTTAAAAAATTTGGTCGTTTTCCCCATAGAAATGAAATTTTAGGGCGCATGAGCACTATGGAAGAATTAGATTATCTTCTTTCTGATAACGCATTTAAAGGATAGGACTAGTTTTTTTTATTCAACAGAAAGTAATGCGTCAATCCCTGCTTGAGCAACTACTATATCTTGGTCAGAACTGCCAGAACTACAACCAATCCCACCAACAATCTGACCATCAACAAAAAGCGGTAAGCCACCACCAACTACACAAAAACGACCTTGATGGGAAGTTTGGATACCAAATGCTGGGCCGTGATTGATAACAGATTTACCATAATCTAAAGTTGCTTTTCTAGCTGCCGCCGCAGTAAATGCCTTATCGATAGAGACATTAATGCTTGTAATTTTTGCATTATCCATTCTTGTAAATAACATGAGATGACCACCATCGTCCACAATAGCGATATCCATATCTATACCTATCTCAATTGCTTTATTAATGGCGCTATCCATCATTTTCTTTGTATCTTCAAGTGTAAGTTTTATTACATGTTTCATAATTTAACTCTCTGAAAAGCTAATTCACTTCGCTGTAACCTCTGTTTGACTGGCTCATAGATAATATGACTCATAAAAACCCCTTTATATTTAATCACTTTTATAATAATAACTACATTTTCAATGAATAGATTTAGTAATTATCAAAGGTGATTTAGGTCAAATCAACTGAGACATCTATTGCGGTTTAATATTTACTGTAAGGTGGCTTCCCGTAGAAGATTTGAACTACCTGTTTGCAAGAAAATTGATAATTTATCTACTTTTCCTGCTTAGCTTCAAGAAATTTTCGCCTATATTCAATTAAAGTGTCTTCAGTATATCCATTTGCTTGCTTTGCCCCTTCAAAGACTAGCGCTAGAGAAGATTTGAAGGCAAAACCATCATAATTTGGTGCCATTTGGATGTAATTAGGGTCATGCATGTTTTGCTTATCTACAACAAGTGCCATATCTTTAAATGCCTTAACAACTTGCTCTTTTGAGCATATCTTGTGATGAAGCCAGTTTGCCATATGTTGCGAAGAAATTCTTAATGTAGCACGATCCTCCATAAGGCCAATATGGTTTATATCCTGAACTTTTGAGCAGCCTACTCCATGGTTAATCCATCTAACTACATATCCTAAAATACTTTGAGCATTATTATTTATTTCTTTAATAATCTTTTCTTCAGATAACTGGTCTGCAAGCCTTAAGAATGGAATAACAAATAAATCATCATGATTGGGCTTCAGATGCTTTGATAGAATTTCTTGTTGCTGTCTAAATACATTGAAACGATGATAATGTGTTGCATGTAAGATTGCTGCCGTAGGGGATGGAACCCATGAACAACTTGCACCAGCTTCCAAATGTACCATTTTGTTATCTAGCATCTCTCTCATTTGATCAGGCTGTGCCCACATACCTTTACCAATTTGAGCTCTTTGGTATAACCCACACTCAAGACCTACGCTAACATTATTTTCTTCATATGCAGAATACCAGGTTTCTTCTTTAATCAGGTTTTTGCAACGCATTGCTCCTGCCATCATGGAAGTATGAATTTCATCACCAGTTCTATCTAGAAAGCCTGTGTTAATAAATATTATGCGATTTCTTGCTTCATAAATACAAGCCTTCAAGTTTATAGATGTTCTTCTTTCCTCATCCATAATCCCAATTTTTAGATAGTTATTTCTTATTGACAATGCCTTTTCGACTGATGTAAATAAATTCATGGTGAATTTAACTTCATCTGGTCCATGTAGCTTAGGTTTGACTATGTAGAAACTCCCTTTTTTAGAGTTTATTTTATGTTTTAAATCATGAAGGCCAATAAGCGAAGTGACCATGGTATCCAAGATTCCTTCAGGTGTCGATGAATCATCAAGATTACGAACCATCTGGGTTTTCATATGAATACCAACATTTCGAACAAGGGTCAGACTAGTTCCAGCTAGTTTTAGTTTGTTGCCATTAGCGTCTGTATACTCTCTATCTTTATTTAAGGCTCTAGTTATGGTCTTACCATTTTTAGTGAAAGTTGAATCTAGATTTCTTTTTATAAGGCCAAGATAATTGCGGTAAGCATGTATTTTTTCTTCATTTGTTACTGTAGATACTGAATCTTCAAAGTCAACAATTGTTGTGACAGCAGATTCAAGAATTACATCAAAAATTCCACTTTTGTGAAGGCTTCTTTCTTGGTCACAAACAATTTCAAGATGAAGATTATTATTCTTTAATAATATATTTCCATTTTCACTATGTCCGATATATTGCTCAGGGTTAATTAAGGTTGCAACTTGGCCATCATTCAAATTAAAAATTAAAGCTCCTGTGTATTTAACTTGAGAGGTAATTTGCCTATATGAGGCTCCTTTAAGAGGGGCAACTTCGTCAAGAAATTCGCAAGCCAGTTCAGCAGTTCGATTTACTCGCTGAAGGTTATGAGCAAACGAAGTAGTCATGCTTCCTCTATTTGGAATCACATTAGTTCCATACAAACTGTCAAAAAGGCTTCCCCATCTGGCATTTACGGCATTAAGAACAAATCTTTCATTAGTAACAGGGACAACAAGTTGTGGTCCACAGATTTTAGAAATTTCGTCATCTACTTCTTCAACTTCAATACTAAATTCACCGGGATCTGGGGCAATATAATCAATATCTTTTAGAAATTTTTTGTACTTATTTGGATCAATTCTTTTATTTTCAATATGCCAGTTATCAATCTTTGACTGTAATTCTTCTCTTGTCTGCAAAAGATTGTTGTTGGTTGTTTGATATTCACTCAGAATATTTGAAAGTGCTTCAAAGAAATCTTTCGCAGTGATGTTTAGCCCACTACATACCTCTTTGTCAATAAAGTCAAAGAATACATTGTCAACTTTTATTTCATTAATTACTTGGTAATCAATACTCATTAGTTTGCCTTTTTATCTAATACAATTACACCATCCTCGTCAGCATAGAGATAGTGCCCAGGAATAAATTTTACATTTGAAAAAGAAATGCTAATGTTTGTTTTGCCAACTCCTTTTTTTACACTTTTTCTAGGACTTGTTCCTAGAGATCGAATACCAATAGGCATTGAATTGATTGTAGCAGAGTCTCTAATCAAGCCATTGATAATTATTCCTTCCCAGGCGTTCTTAATAGCATCTGAAGCTCTCTTGTCTCCAAGCATTGCACAGTTTAAAGATGCCCCTGCATCAACAACTAGGACACATCCTTTTCCGTTTTGTTTGAGAATTTTTTCTACAAGAGAGTTATCCTCAAAACACTCAATAGTGACAATTCGTCCTGAGAATGCGTTTTTTTTACCAAAACTTTTAAAAATTGGCTTTAAATATTGAACATTTGGATGCATTTCATCAGAAATGTCACAAGTTGATTTCATTACAATTTTTCCTTATAAATTTTGCACATACGTGTTTCTGAACCATAGGGATAATAATCCATCACACCATTTTCTTTTATTTTTTCTTGAATAGAAACCCAGTAATCCGCATCAAGAAGTTTTTTGTATCTTTTATTAAAAGCCTCCTTCATGTATGCATTAGGAAACATGAAGTATCTAAACTCTTCTGGAAAAACGTCATTTTGACCAACATGATACCAAGGCTCTGATGCCATCTCTTGTTCGTAAGTTTTTGCCTTCGGAATCTTTCTAAAGACTGGAGTGCTCATTAGAGTTATTTCATCATAGTCATAAAAAACAACTCTATTCTGACGAGTCACACCAAAGTTTTTGGTTAGCATATCTCCTGGGAAAATATTTGAGTTGATTAACTCGTCAATAGCTTTTCCATAATCATTAATAATATGGCTTTGTTCTTTTTTATTCGCTGTCTCCAGGTAGATGTTAAGTGGAGTCATTTTGTTTTCAATATACATATGTTTGATGATTAGCAAGTCATCTTCAATTTCAATGTTTGAACTTGCTTTATTTTTTAGCTCTTGCAACAAAGTGTCATCAATATCTTTAAGAGGAAAAGCTACATTTGAAAACTCCCATGTATCAGCTAATCTTCCTATTCTGACATGGTTTTTGACAAAATAATATTTATCCTTAACCATCTCTTTTGTCCCCATTTTTGGCGGTGCGAATTGGTCATTAATCACTTTAAATACATAGGGGTACATAGGAAAAGTGAAAACAGACATTACCATCCCTTTGATACCAGGAGCAATAATAAGCTTTTCACTTGTAATTTTTGAATACTTTAAGAAGTGCCTGTACAAAAGTGTTTTGCCTTGTTTGTGCAGTCCAATTGCACTATAGAGGACGGCTCTTGTTTTTCCTGGAAGTAATTCTTTCAGATACTCAACAATTGCGGAAGGGTAGTCAGTTGTTATAAAGAAATACGACCTAGAAAAACTAAATACAATAGATATGGCTCCAACATCAGTCAACAGACTGTCAACATAAAGCCCTTTCTTGTCATCATTTAGAAGCGCTATAAGGACTGGAATATCTGCATGTAACTGGGTAACAATTTTCCCAACAATGTATGCGCATTTACCTCTTATAAACGGTGTACTGATAAATTGAATCTCAAATACTTCAGACTCAAGCATTGGCACTTGCTTAAATAGTTGCTCTTGGAGTCTTTCAATATCCTGGTCCAAATTTCCAAATTTACATTTAAACTTATAACTATTGAGAACAGATCTAAGTGTTTCATTGAGTAGGTTATTTTCAACAAAATAGCTATCAATAACTGGGTCATCCATATCAATATAATTTAAGGAAACACATGGCTTAGTAAAAATATATTGATTGTTATAAAAATTTCTCGAAAAAATTCTACAAAAAACCGAGTTATAGAAAGTTTCAGCAAGTTCAGGCTGCTTATGAGAAGTGATTAATTCAATATAAACGTTTTTTGTGTTCTTCCAAAAGTCCGAGTTAAACTTATCCATGCTCTGGGATTCGTTAAATTCAGCTTTTGCTCCATACAGATTTTGTTGTTTTAACTCAGACGAGAGTTTTTTGCAAAAATCAGTTACCTGAATATCATAGAAATTCAGCCTTAGCTTTGAGTCTTTCTCAATTTTTTCCCATTCTTTCTGTTCAAAACACCTTTTTGCCTCAATAGATGCTCTCTTGATATTTAGATAGTGTCGTTCAAAGCCCGCTAAAATTTTATTAGCAATCGATAAAGAGTTTTTTTGAGATGAATTACCAGCCATAAGAATTAATTATATTAGGAAGCCTAGAAAATTTGAAGGCTTCCTAATATATTCATAACGAAGGCTAACTAAATTGCTCTTCTTCGGTTGAGCCTTTAAGAGCAGTTACAGATGATTCACCACCTTGAATAACGGTTGTTACATCATCAAAATAACCCGCTCCTACTTCTTGTTGATGAGATGCAAAAGTGTAACCTTTTTTAGCAGCATCAAATTCAGGCTCTTGAACTTTCTCAACGTAGTGCTTCATTCCCTCACCTTTTGCATAATCATAGGCAAGATCAAACATGTTGTACCACATATTATGAATTCCAGCCAAAGTGATAAATTGATATTTATAGCCCATTTCTGAAATTTTTTCTTGAAAAGAAGCTATTTGACTATCATTGAGATTCTTCTTCCAATTAAATGATGGTGAGCAGTTATATGCTAATAATTGACCAGGGTTTTCTGCTAGAACAGCTTCAGCAAATTCGCGTGCAAAACCTAGGTCTGGTTTTCCAGTTTCACACCAAACTAAATCGGCATATGGTGCGTAAGCAACTCCTCTTGAAATAGATTGTTCTAAGCCATTCTTTACAACATAAAACCCTTCAGAAGTTCTTTCTCCAGTGATAAATGGTGCGTCATGAGGATCAACATCAGAGGTAAGCAGATTAGCTGCTTCTGCATCAGTTCTAGCTAAAAGGAGTGTAGGTACACCCATGACATCAGAAGCCAAGCGTGCAGAGATTAATTTTTGAACAGCTTCTTGAGTTGGAACTAAAACTTTTCCGCCCATATGTCCGCATTTCTTGACTGCAGCGAGTTGATCTTCGAAATGTGCACCTGCAGCTCCATTTGCTATCATATTTTTCATTAATTCAAATGAATTGAGAACGCCACCGAAACCAGCCTCAGCGTCAGCCACAATAGGAAGAAAAAAGTCAATATAATTATCATCAGTCGGGTTGATACCTTGCGACCATTGAATTTCATCAGCTCTTTTGAACGTATTATTAATTCTTCTAACCATAGTAGGTACAGAGTCATAAGCATAAAGTGATTGGTCTGGATACATTGTTTCAGAGGTGTTTCCATCTGCAGCAACTTGCCAACCAGAGAGATAGATGGCTTCAATGCCAGCTTTTGCCTGTTGCATAGCTTGGCCTGCCGTTATTGCTCCCATACAGTTAACGTAACCTTTCTTTGAGGATCCGTTAACTAGATTCCAAAGCTTTTCAGCTCCTCTTCTAGCGTATGTACATTCTGGCTGAATAGAGCCCCTAAGCCTGACAACATCTTTAGCAGAATAAGGTCTTTTTACATTGTTCCATCTTGAATTTTCTTTCCAATCCTTTTTTAGTGCTTTAATTTGATCTTTTCTGTCCACTATATTCTCCTTTTTATTTGCAATTTTTGTAACAGAGTGTTTTTTAGTATTAATCACTTTATTCCATTAATTATAATTTTTTGCAAACATGTCAGTTTTTTGAAAGAAACTATGTTTACTATGTATTTAAAAATAATGAAAAAACAATTAATTACATGAACTTGAATAATACCCATGTTATATTCAGATAATTTATTTATTTCACTATATAATATTAATTTTTCATAATATGAAAAATACTGTGAAATTAAGATCGATTGACAAAAAATATAACGCCATTGAAAAATGCTTGCAAATTTTATCTATGTATTCCTTAGATAAAGCAAGCTTTTCAATTAAAGAGATTTGTGATCAACTCAATTTTAACGTCTCAACAACCTATCGTATTCTTTGTACTCTGGAAGAGTATGGATATGTTTCACGTCTCAAGAATAAAGATTACGTTATAGGAACACAGGCACTCTATTTAAGTGCAATATATACTCAAAGCAATCATCTTGAGCAAATTCGCCCAATAGTGGATCAAATTCGTGATATTTCTGGAGAGACTACCTCTTTTTTTGTTGAAGAAGATGATAAACGTATTTGCCTTTATAGGGCTCACTCTCGAGACGAAGTAAGACACAATATTGAGCAAGGCTCGAGACTAGAGCTAAATCGTGGAGCTTCAGGTCGAATTATTCTTGCATATGGCAAGCGAAATAACGATAAACGAGGGTTTTATAAAGAGATACGTGACAAAGGTTACTATTTATCGATCAATGAGCACAATCCATCTTTATTTGCTCTAGCAGTACCAGTTCTATCAAATAGCGATAAGTTTGTTGGAGCAATGGTAGTTTCTGGTCCTATAACTCGCTTTAATGAAAAACAAAAAACATTGCTATTGAATCTTCTTAAAGATCAACTTAAAAATATTGTAATGCCATAGTATAAAAGTGATTTGGGACTAAGTATAAATAGCCATTTATTGCATATATTTATGTTACATTTTTGGTTAATTTTTACTACTAAATTTTTTTTATTTTTAACCTTTTTTCATATGTATCATTAGTTTGTAGATTACACTGACATCTGTTTCTATTTTACTAAAGTTTATGCTAACTCATTCTTATATCCATGGTGACTATTTTGAATCTTCTTCTAAGGAGATATTCAACTCTATAAATCCTGCAAATGGTGAAATTATTGCAACGATTGTTCAGGTAAATGAAGATGATATTGAAAATGCTGTTTTGTCTGCTGAAAAAGGTTTTTCAGTTTGGAGTCAGATGAGTGCTTTTGAGAGAGGAAGAATTCTTTTTAAAGCTGTTAAAATTCTGAGAGAAAGAAATGATGAATTGGCTGAACTTGAGGTCTTGGATTGTGGCAAGCCACTTCAAGAAGCGAACTGTGTAGATATCCATACTGGTGCTGACGTTATTGAATACTATGCAGGTCTAGCTCCTGCATTACAAGGCTCTCAGCAAGACCTTAATGCTGATACTTTTTTTATTTCAAAGCGTGAACCTTTGGGAGTTTGTGCGGGTATTGGTGCCTGGAATTATCCATTACAGATAGCATGTTGGAAATCGGCAGTATGCCTTGCAGCTGGAAATTCAATGGTATTTAAGCCTTCTGAAGAAACTCCATTGAGTGTTTTAAAGCTAGCTGAAATATATACTGAGGCAGGAATACCACCAGGAGTATTTAATGTCGTTCAGGGCGACTATCGAGTAGGTCAATATCTGACAAGACATCCTAGAATTTCAAAAGTATCTTTTACCGGTGAAAGCGGAACTGGAAAGAAGGTGATGTCAGATGCTTCAGGAACGCTTAAAGAGGTGACCCTTGAGCTCGGAGGAAAGTCTCCTTTAATTATATTTAATGATGCTAATCTTGATAATGCTGTTTCTGGAGCTCTATTAGCGAATTTTTATACTCAGGGCGAAATTTGTACTAATGGAACAAGAGTGTTTGTACAATCTGAGATATACGACAAGTTTCTTGAGCTAGCGTGCGAACGTAGCAAGAAAATAATAATTGGAAATCCATTGGATATAGATACTCAAATGGGCGCACTTATTAGCGAGGAGCACTTTGAAAAGGTTATGAACTATATCGATCAAGCAAAAAAGTCAGGTTCTCGACTTTTGATTGGTGGTAATCGTTACATTTCAGACGAAACAAAAAATGGTTTTTTTGTTGAACCAACAATCTTTGCTGACTGTAATGATAAAGATTCCCACGTGACTGATGAAATCTTTGGCCCTGTTATGTCGGTACTTCGCTTTGAAGATGAATCTGAAGTAATCCGTAGATCAAATGAAACAAAGTTTGGTCTAGCTGCAGGTGTATTTACTCAAGATATTAGTCGAGCTCACAGGGTAATTAATCAACTTCATGCTGGGATTTGCTGGATTAATAGTTGGGGTGATTCGCCTGCAGAAATGCCTGTTGGTGGATATAAAGAATCAGGTATTGGGCGTGAAAATGGTCCTGAAACTTTGAAAAGTTATACCCAGCTTAAAAGTGTCTTTGTTCGTTTGGATGATGTAGAGAGTCCATATTAATTATTGAGTGATGAGTCATGAATAGCGAATTTGATTATATTATCGTTGGAGCTGGTTCAGCGGGTTGCGTATTGGCGAATCGACTGAGTGGATCAGGACAGCATAATATCATCCTTCTTGAAAATGGTGGTAGTGATAAAAACATTATGATTCAGATGCCAAC
>CAZEAO010000043.1:0-9808 GCA_964510245.1 uncultured Piscirickettsiaceae bacterium
TAAGGCTACTTTTGTAATATTAATAATTTTCATTACTTCTCCTTTTTTATTAAAAAAAACCTTCTGGTGTGCGAACCTTTAAAAGTAGTGTAAACAACGCATAAAGTGTAAGAGAGAACACAATGGTGACACCCAATTTAATGAGTAAAACACGCCAAAAGTCTTTTGGTTCTGTAGGCTTGCTGTAATACATCACAAGCGTAAAGAACACGATCATTGAGGCTAAATAAAAGCCTAGTATTTTTAGTGATAAGATAAATGCCGATGCAATAGCAATGCCGGGCATTAAGTCTTTAAAATTAGTTGATTTATCTGCGTCACCCTTCTCAAACCAGAGCATTAAGGCAAGAACAGCAATCGTTCCCGAAATTAATCGAGGAAAAAGGTAATCCTCAGAATTTCCTAAAACAAAAGAAGCGTAAACCAAAAATGCGCTAACAAGTGTAATAAGAACAGTAGAAATTTTAAATGGTTTATTCATAAGTTCGCTCTATTTTGATTTTCGACTCGAGTAGATACCATATGCAATTGAGGCAAAGCACAAAGCAATTAATACAATATTAATAGTTCCAGAGGTAAAGTGCTGGAATGAGCTTCCCTTTGCATTACCAATCATGTTTCCTAGTAGAAACTTTTCTTCTGTCATGTTTCCTAAAATTAACCCTAAAACTACTGGTACGGGACTGAATCCAGCTTTACTTCCAAAGTACATTAAAGTACCCAAAACAAACATAATCAAAACATCAGAGTAATCGTTTTGTATACTGTATGTACCAAAAACCGCAAGCAGCAATATACCAACAGCCATATAGTTATCTGGTACCTTCATAATCCATTTACTGTGGCGACTCAAAAAGAGTCCAATAATCAGCATGAGAATCTGTGCAATGATTAAGGAGTCAATAAAAGTCCAAACAACCTCAGTGTTCTTTGTGAAGATGTCGTGTCCCGGGAAAATTCCATGAATCAGAAGACCGCCAAGCAAAACTGCAGCCGTTGGGCTTCCAGGAATACTTAAAGTTAAAAGTGGAATTAGAGAAGGACCAACCATTGAATTATTGGCACTTTCAGCAGCAATAATTGCCTCTGGCTCGCCTTTTCCATAGTTAGATCGATTAGAGCTAACTTTCTTGGATTGATCATAGGCAACAATTCCAGCAATTTGACCACCTGCTCCTGGAATAATGCCAATGACTGAACCGATTATAGAGCCGATTGAAAGGGCTTTGATTTTTCCTGAAACAAGCCTAAATGACTGCATAAGGGTCGAGTCTCCGGTCGCTGAAAAAACTTCATTTTTGCGTCCGTAGTAATTCTCCAATAGATTCCAAACTTGAGGCATTGCGAACAAACCGATTAATCCAACAACAATGTGTACACCGCCTTCCAAGTGGTCTGTAAAAACAAATCTTTCCATAGCGCTGGTTGGGTGTTCACCAATGGTTGCCAGCATTAACCCAAATAAACCAGACATTAAACCTTTTATGACTGATTTTGCATCCAATGTAGCGATAATGGTAATACCCAAGATTGCTACCCAAAACAACTCTGTAGACATAAATTTAAGTGATAAGGCAGCCAAGGGCGGAGTAAAAAATATTAGAATTAAAACTCCAAAAACGCCCCCAACAAAGGAACTCATAAAGCAGTAATGAAGCGCGTCTTTAGCTTTACCGTTCTGGGCCATTTTGTGACCATCCATTGCCGTTGCAATGTTTGCTGGCGCTCCAGGAACGTTAACGAGAATTGCGCTAATAGCTCCTCCAGCAACGGTTGCTGTATACATAGCACCAAGCAGTATTAGTCCACTTTCTGGTTTCATATGGAAAGTAAAAGGGATAAGTAGTGCTACTGACATAGTGGGGCTTAACCCAGGAAGAGCTCCCAAAATGATACCTGCAAATGTTCCACCAACTAGAAGCGCGATATGATAAATGGTAAATACATTATCAAAATAACTTAAGAATTCCATTGCGTCCCCACAATAACACATAATAATTCATATATATGAATACAAAAACTCATATACATGAGTGAAACATGCTACACTTACGATATTTAATTGTCAATAAAAAAAATTAACTACTCAGAAAAAATCAAGTAACAAGTATTCAAATTACCAATTAAATCAATATATTTATAGCCAAAATAATCTTTAAAATAGTCTCCAAATAATTCACTATTAAGAATTTATGACACAAAAACTCTATCAAAAAGTAATTGACCTCATAAACCAACAAATAAATAGTGGAGAGCTCATCATTGGAGATTTGATTCCGTCAGAGTCTCAACTCTCAAAAAAACTGAATGTTAGTGTAGGTACCGTTAGAAAAGCAATAGACAAACTAGAAAACAGAAAAATCCTCTATAGGCATCATGGTAAGGGAACCTATGTGTCTGACCATGGATTTGATAATAGTATTTTTAATTTCTTTAGTTATGGTAATCAGGATGGCTCATCAGTACGAATCTTCAAAACAACTCCTGTTAGAGTCAAAATAAAAGCTACAGCAGAGATAGCATTTCAACTTGGCATAAAACAAGATGATGACGTTATTTACCTTGAGAGAATAGGCTACATTGATAAAAAGAGTCCAGTTATTGTTGAAAAATCCTGGTGGATTGCTGATGTTGTGGAAGGCCTTCAAGATCACTCAATACACATACCGGATCTTTTGTATGCGGTTATCCTAAAGCAGTTCAATACGCAGATTACCTCCTCTCAGGAAGTTCTTACTGCTGGAATTGCAGATGATGAAATCTCAGAAACACTTCACATCAATAAAGGCAATCCAGTCGTCATCTTAAATCGACACTCTTACGCTAAGGGTAAAGGCTTGGTAGAGTTTAGAATCACCACTGGAAGAGCCGATATGTTTAGTTACACTACAACCATTGGAAATCCCGAAATCTAAAATATATTTACTTTGCCTTCCTCTAATCTAGAGGTTAAACTTAGCGCTTATGAGTGCCCAATTCAATCAAGAGCGTGAAGACCTTGCTGCTGCCTTCAGATGGGTTGCAAGGCTAAATATGCATGAAGCAGTTGCCAATCATTTTAGTTTGGCTGTTAACCAGAGCGGGTCCCAGTTTCTACTAAACCCTATCGGAATGCATTTCTCCGAAATCTCTGCGAGCAACCTGTTGCTTATAGATGCAAATGATAAAAACACCATGAACCAGCCAAATGCGCCAGATCCAACAGCTTGGGCCATTCATGGCGCGATGCATCGAAACAATCCTCATGCAAGATGTATCCTCCATGTTCATCCAAAATACGCCACCATCTTGTCCTCTCTAGATGATAAAGAGATGAAACCTATTGATCAAAACACAATGCGTTTTTATGGAAGAGTTTCAATTGATAGAGAGTTTGGTGGAATGGGCCTAGGTAAGGAGGCAGAGCGTCTAAGCACCCTTCTCGGTGATAACCCAGTACTTCTTTTGGGTAATCATGGTGTTTTGACCGCTGCTAAGACCGTTGCCAGCGCCTTTGATGAACTATATTATTTTGAGAGGTCTTGTCAAACTCTAATTGGCGCCTATCAAACCGGGAAAAAACTTCATTTAGCAAGTCACAAGGTCGCCAAAAAAACTGCCCAGCAATGGCAAGATTATGACGCCTCAGAAATACACTTTGACGCTCTCAAAAGAATTTTAGATCAGGAAGAGCCCGACTATAAAAACTAAATTATCAAACAAAGGAGAGAACATGCCAAAACTTGACATTGACTATGTAAGAGCTCAATTTCCAGCTTTTGAAGACCCACTAAGTGCAAAATGGTCCTTCTTTGAAAATGCTGGTGGCAGCTACGTTCCAATCAATGTGATTGAGCGCTTGAATCACTTTATGACCTCAACAAAAGTCCAACCTTATGCCGAATTTGATACTTCTGCTATCGCAGGCGAAAACATGGATAAAGCAACCAACTTCTTTGCCGAGATGATTAATGCTCAGAATGATGAAATCATAATTGGTGGCTCAACAACGATGAATATGTATGTTTTATCGAATGCCATAAGAAGTCTTTTAGAGTCTGGAGATGAAGTGATTGTTACTAATCAGGACCATGAAGCTAATGTTGGTGCTTGGAGAAAACTCGCTGACCATGGCATGATTATCAAAGAATGGCAAATCAATACTGAGACTGCTGAACTTGACATAAATGATTTGAAAGCTCTATTGTCTGAAAAAACTAAAATTGTAGCGGTTACTCACTGCTCGAATATTGTTGGCTCTATTAACGACCTTAAATCAATCGCTAAACTCGTTCATCAATATGATGCATATATCGTTGGTGATGGCGTCTCTTACGCACCTCATGGTTTCCCAGACGTAAAGGACCTAGGCGTGGATTTTTATGCTTTTAGTCTTTACAAGACCTACGGGCCTCATTTGGGACTTTTGTATGGAAAAAAAGAGATTCTTAATCAACTGCCTAACCAGAACCATGAATTTTTAGAAGGTGACGTGCCCTATACTCTCAATCCAGGAGGTCCAAACCATGAGGAGTTATCATGCTTAGTAGGAGTCTACGAATACTTTATCAATTTGTACAAACATCACTTTCCTAATGAAAAACGTTCGGTCAGAGAACAAATTAAAAAAGTGAATGAATTAATAGCGAACCATGAAAAAAACCTAGCTAACCCACTTCTTGAATATTTAAATTCTAGAAGCGACATCAACCTAATAGGAAAGAGTATGATTAATAACAAAGACAGAGCACCAACAATTGCCTTTACTATGGATAACAAGTCTTCAAAAGAATTGAGTAGTGTCCTTGTTGACAATGGAATAGCAACTAGAAACGATAACTTTTATGCATGGCGATGTTTGATGGCTCTTGGTATCGACGTTGATGATGGGGTTGTTAGAACCAGCATGGTTCACTATAACTCTCATGATGATGTTAATAAACTAATTAAAGCCTTAGAAACGATATAAAAATATAGCACCCCTCCTGGCTATCAAGTAAGGGTGATCAATTATTCAACTTTTTGATACAGTGTAGGAAACATTTTTCCAGATAAATCATCACCATTTTGATAACCATTTGACTCCATTATTGCTCTTTCAGCTTGGGCCCAATCTCCTCGATATTCAATCCTAGAACCCTCTTTAGCCATTCTTAGTGTATATCTATGTATATCACTCTTTGGTATTGATTGACTAAGACTTCCATGTAGCGTTCTTATATCAAAAAAGACGCAATCACCCAACTTCAAATCCCATTGAAGGAATTCGTAGTTATCCTTATTTAGAAGAATATTCGGAGTAATATCATAAGTTTTTCCATTAACTACTCCAGCCTTTCCATCGTCAGGATGTCCCTCTTGAAAGCGAGTACGAATATATAACTTATCCCAAAGGTGTGACCCCTTAATCCATGCAATTGCTTCATCTTTCGGAACCGACTCTAGTGGAAGCCATAGAACGCACATAGATCCATCAAAGTCGAAGTAAGAAATATCGTGATGAAATGGAGCTCCAGATTTAGATCCCGCCTCTCTCAGAAACCAATTATCCATTACAAGATTAATCTGGTTAGCATCTAGTAGCTCTGAGGCTATTTGAGCCATAGGGGAATTGTGAATAAAATCTTTGAATTCTTCATGAAGATGCCAGATCCAGAAATCTTCAAAGTATCCTGGCGTATCATCATCTTTGGTGTGTCTTACAAAACGTGGGCTAGGGTTTGCTATGTCTTTTAAAATTCCAGTTCTGAGTCGATTAATCCACTTCGTGTCAAACCTCCCCTTAATTAATACAGCACCATCTTCTTTGAACTGATTGATTAAATCAGCACTGAGAATCTTGCCCATAAAAGATGCTTTAAATTGCGCAGTTCATGTCATTTCCACAGCACATAGGGGACTTAATTTTGCCGTGACCATTTGGGCATTTTGAGATCTGAACTAAACTTCCATCATCAAGTTTTAGTGAGTCATCCACCAAAGGCTCGCCACACTTTGCACAAGTTGCATTTACAGACATTCCACAGTTATCACATTCGTAAGTTGCCATCACATCCTCCGTATTAATTAAACCACATATAGTATCAGAATCATATGAAATATAGTCTAAAGAATTATCATTTTTTTATGATTAAGTTTATAGAAACGTATATCATTATAGAATATGAAGAATGCAATCTTAATTCTATTCTTTGCTCTTTCTTTATCCTCCATTTCTCATGCTGGAGGAGATGATAGAGACCAACAATTACCTCTAAACTCAATTAATACAGAGCAAAATATCGATGAAGATGGAGCTCCGCGTTTTTTACAGGAGGATGACGAAGTTATTCAAGACGATGCAATACAGCAAAGCCAAAAAGAGATTGAGGAATTAATTCAAACGAAACTTGTCAATGAGCAAGCGAACAACAGCTCTTCGGAAGCAATTGAATCTGATCCAAAGTCAAATCTAACAGAAAAAGTTGAAGCGTTGTTTAATCAGTATATTAAGTCAGACCAAGGGATACTCATCATGCTTATCCTTTTTGTAATAGCTCTTATATTGATTTTTAATTTTGTTGTTCGAGACAAATAACTATTCTTGCTTTGAATAATGAAGTGCAATTTTAGCTGCTAAATCAGCATTATTTTGAATCAACTTGATGTTCGCCTCTAAGCTCTTACCTTGAGTAATTTTATTGACCTTAGATAGTAAAAAAGGGGTGATTTTTTTTCCAGTAATGCTTTCATTATCGGCCTCAATAATGGCTTGATCGATTGCCTTATTCATAATAGTACTTTCGAGTTCAAATGCGACAGGAATTGGGTTTGTCACTAAGACACCACCGTCAATGGACAAATTCCATTTAGTTTTAAGAATTTCAGCAATCTCAAGAGCTGAGTCAATCTTATAGTCAACATCAAAGCCAGACTCTGATGAATAAAAGGCAGGGAGCTCAGAGGTTTTATACCCAATTACAGGAACCCCTTTGGTTTCAAGATATTCTAGTGTAAGACCTATATCAAGAATCGCTTTGGCACCGGCACAAACTACACAAACATTGGTATTGGCAAGCTCTTCTAAGTCTGCTGAAATATCTAGGCTATTTTCAACGCCTCTATGAACCCCTCCGATGCCTCCAGTTGCAAAAACAACAATCTTTGCAAGATTAGCAATAATCATCGTTGAGGCAACCGTAGTTGAGCCAGAGAGTTTTTGTGCTACCATAATTGGAAGGTCTCTCCTTGAGACTTTTTTTACCTCTTCATTGGTCGCTAGAAACTCAATTTCATCTTGAGTTAGTCCTATTTTTAAGCGTCCATTAATAATGGCAATTGTTGCTGGAGTAGCCTTATTTGAACGAACAGTTTCTTCCACCATAAGAGCTGTTTCCACATTTTTTGGATAAGGCATACCATGCGAAATAATCGTCGATTCGAGAGCAACAATAGGCTCTTTATTCTTTATAGCATTCTGAACACTAGGGTGAATGTCTAGGTAGTCACTAAACTTCATATATTCTCTTCCTTTAATAAAAATTGTACATTATTTTCTGATAAATCATCACTAATTGTTTTAACGCTTCTAAGTGCAATAACAGCTGCTGCAGAGGCAAACTGAGCAGTCTTCTTAATGCTATTAAGCTTAAGAAACCCATAGACAACACCCGCAGTAAAGGCATCTCCAGCACCATTAGCACTCACGACATTAGCACCTTCGAAAGCATAAAGACCATAATCCTTCCCATCATAATAAAAAACACCATCCTGACCCAAAGTAATAAAGATTTGTCGACACCCCTTCTCAAAGATGTTTTCAGACGCATTAAGCATACTCGCTTCATCTGTAATTTTAATTCCAGAGATAAGCTCTGCCTCAATTCTATTTGGCTTTACGGTATGAAACTTTCCAATTAAAGATAATATTTTAGAGGTTTTTGCAAATGAAACAGGATCTAAAAATAGTGGAATATTATTGTATTTTATGGTGATATATTCAATCACAGGAGTCGGAATATTGGTATCGACAACAATCACAGAACTCTGACTGATAACTTCGTTCCAATTGTCGATATCTTGGATTGTCATTTCGTCAATAATGCGCATATCTGAAATTGAAACCAGCATATCGTTATTGTCATCAAGCACTGATAGATATTGACTTGTTGGTAAACTGCTATGTTTGATTACTAAAGAAGTGTCGACCTTTGATGCTCTCGATTGATCGATAACATAATCACCCAAAGCATCATTACCAGCATAAGATAGAATCTTTGAGTGGATATTAAGCTTTGAAATATTTTCAGCAATATTCCTTCCCACTCCGCCTGCAGACATCGCCACCTCGCCAGGGTTCGAGTCGTTAAATACGAGAGGCTTATCTGAAGAACCTTGAAGATCAATATTTAAACCACCTATTACACAAACATAGGGCTTTGTTAATTTCTTTTGCATTCGATATCAAGGATAAGATTTCATTGAAAATTGAGAAATTCTGACATATTATCTCATTATTAATAAACCCAAAAGTTTAATCATTCATTTGAGACTAATTTTAACAAGCTTGTGGTAATATTTTTTTTCGATAATAAATATCTTTTGGAACGCTTCTCAATCTAAATTCTTACAATAAAATCTCTCACTCTTTGACCAACCACGTCAGGAGCTTCAATCAATATAGAGTGCTTATAGTCATTCAAAATGCAGAGCTCTGAATGAGCTAAACTCTCTGCAATGAGCTTGTTAAGTCTAGGGCTACAGCCACCATCATTTTCACCTGTAAGCACTAAACATGGATGCTTTACTTGGCTTAACCAGGGCGACATTTCGGTTTCAGCGTAGATACGGAAAACCTCTAGAAACACTTCAGGGTCAGTCTCAAGGACTTGTTTTAATCGAAACTCAACAGCCTCGTAATTGTTCTCAATGAATTGATCTGTAAACCAACGATCAGTCAAAGTATTTAGAATGGGTTCTATTCCATCCTGTCTCATTCTTTCTACTATAGCGGCAACTTTGCTTTTATCTTCCTTGGTTCTAAATGCCGCAGTACTCAGAAGTGATACTGAGAGTACGTTATCAGCAAAGGATTTTGCATATCTAGGTCCAATCATTCCACCGAGTGAATGGCCTACAATATGAACTTTATTCAAATTAAGTTTTAGTCTGAGTGCCTCTAAATCCTCTACCAATATATCTAAACTATAGGGCATACTCTCTTTGGGTGAGTCGCCGTGACCTCTTAAATCATATCGGACGCAGGTAAAGTCACTCTCTAAATGCCAAACAACTTTTTCCCAGGCGGTTTTTCTGGCGCCAATGCCGTGAACAAAGATGATTGCAGGGCCTGTACCCGAGATACTGTAGCTTGAATTGATACTGGACATAATCTAAGAAAAATGAGGGATCACTTCCTCAGCAAACTGCTGAATTGAAGTCATTGTATCTTTCTGACTTGCGCCAAAGTTCATATTTAAAATTAATCGGTCAATGCCTATTTCTTCGTAAGGCGCTAGCTTATCTATCATCTCCTCTGTTGAACAAATTAATATACTTTCATTTAGCTCATCAATAGTCTGTTTTCTTGGCAGAATATCAATCATGCCTTGTTTGACTTTTCCTGGACCGGTAAACACATTGTCGAATCTAGAATAATATTCATACGCCATCTCAAGCTTCTCTCTTTTATCTCTCTCATTTTTTGCTATAAAAGCAACCCTTGACAAAGACAAACTTAAATCAATGCCTTTTTGGCCTAATTCTTTCTTTCCTCTAATAAATCCTGTTACCTGATCCAACATTAACTGGTGATCACCTGATAGCGGTGTTGTTAAAATGTGAAATCCTT
>CAZEAO010000044.1:0-9725 GCA_964510245.1 uncultured Piscirickettsiaceae bacterium
AGAAAGATTGCTACAAACTATCAATCTGTTAAATCCCTTCTTTTTCAGCCAAGATAAAAAATATGAACCTTAATAGTTTTAGATCTGAAATAAAAAAATTAGACCAAGATTTTTTACAATCAATTCTTGATGGCTCTGCATTAGTAATGGTTAGAGATGAAGAATTGGGTCTTGGCATCTCTAATGGTGCATTCGTTATTTTTTGGATTGAAGATGAAAAGTTCCCTTCGATTAATGATTTGAGACATTATTTAAGTGATCAGGCTGAAGACTTACTCTCAAATTATTATGAACATAGCCCCTTAAGTAAAGAATATTTTGAAAAAAAGCTATCAGAGTTAATGCGTGAATTCGGTGAGGCATCATTTTCCTCTCAGCCTGGTGAAATGCCAGAGAAAAGTCTTATCGTTGCTAATGGTGAACTACAAGTTTTGACTGAGAAAGATTATATTTTTAAATACGGTTTGTACTTAAAACTTGAAGAAAAATTGACACCTCAAATTTCAGCAGCAAAAGCTAAAAATTGGCTTCAGTCTGGAACAGCATATAATGACTATATTGCAATCAATGTTTTTCGCTTTAGTTCAATTGAATGATTAGATTTACTGTTGTAAAATCATTGCTCTATTAATGGAGCTGTATATGAACCAACATCAAAATTTTTTAAACTCTGTTATTCAGCGATTGGGTATTGGCAGGTCAAATAAAAAAACAACAAATCCAGAAAACTTAATTAATTTTTGCAATCAGCTCGTAAGTAAAAATGGTGAGGCAACGCTGTTCTCTTTAGCAAAAATAATATTAGAAGATTTTGAGGTGCTTTCAGAAGAACAAAAAAAATCATTTTTCACTCAATTACTTAAGCAGTTTAGTGTTGATCGCTCCTCATTAAAAAATGCACTTAAAAAGCTAAATTGTGATGATGAAGCCCAGTTAAGAGAGCTCCATAAGATAATTGAGCCTAAGAGTCAGGAGTTACTTAGAAGGCTAAATCAAGCTCCAAATGGAATTCCGTCATTATTAAAAATGAGAGAGTCATTATTAAAATATATTAAGGATTCTCCTGAGTTAAAGCCACTCGATTTTGATTTTGTACACTTATTCAAGTCATGGTTTAATCGCGGTTTTTTAAAACTAGAGCGTATTGATTGGTCGACAAGTGCTCACGTCCTTGAAAAAATCATGGAATATGAAGCTGTTCATGATATTTCAGATTGGCAAGATCTTCAAAATAGAGTTGCCGCTGCTGATAGAAGGCTCTATGCTTTTTTTCACCCTGCGCTTCCCAATGAGCCTCTTATTTTTATTGAGGTTGCGTTAATGAATGAGATCCCAGAGTCAATCATGCCAATTCTGGACACATCGGTTAAAGCTATTGACCCTTATAGTGCTAATACCGCGGTGTTTTATTCTATCTCTAATTGCCAAATGGCCCTAAAGGGAGTTTCTTTTGGTAGTTTCTTGATTAAACGAGTAGTTTCAGAAATTCAACTAGAGTTTAATCAAATCAAGCAGTTTGTGACTTTATCGCCTGTTCCAGGCCTAAGAAAATGGGTTGAAGAGGTAAATTTATCTGATAATAATGAGTTGCCAGAAAATATAATCAGTCATATAAAATCTTGCGATGATAACTCATCACCAGATTCCTTATCTTTAGTTAGATTGACATACTATTACTTGACTCAAGTAAAAAATAAAAATGGTCATGCATTAAATTCTGTTGCCCACTTTCATCTTGGAAATGGCGCTTCGATTGTTGATATACATCCAAATGCAAACGATAACCAGAATGCTTTAGTTGATTCATGGGGTGTTATGGTGAATTACCTATATGATCTAGATTTGGTAGCAAAAAATCACGAAGATTATGCAAATCAAAAACCCGTTGCTGTTTCATCAAAGCTAACAAAATCTGTCCAAATTAAAAAGAAAAAAATTATAGCTTATTAGTTCAATAAGTAATAAGCCCAACTCACCAAACCAAATAAAATTATTTGATGCGTTAGGTAAATAATTAATGCGTGCTGACCGATTACTTCAAGCCAGTGTGCGCGAAATGTAAATACTTTCTGATAATAAGGATAATGACCAAGGTAAATGCCTATAAATACAAAGGATAGCCATGGAAATAGAGGGTAATAATCGACACTTCCAATTGGTAAATACGACTCAAAAATACTTGAAAGAATACTCAAATTTGGTTGATCAAATACCGCAGCAATAAGGATTATTATCGCAATTAAGAGAGAAGTCTTTGGTAAGTTAACAAATGCTACTGCTATCAGAGATGAAGTCCATATCAAATGGAGTATGCCAAAGTAAACCCATCCATCAGGAAACATTAAGTAAGTTCCAGCAGAGACCAAAAGTGCTGCAATACCTAAATAAATTAATCGCTTCATGAATTTTCTTAGTTTAAGATTTTTGCTATGAACAATGACTAGACTGATCCCAACAGCGCTCAAGAAAAGAAAAACAATCAGGCAACGCCAAGCTATTCCTCCCCAATGAGTAAACAAAGGAATGCTGGTAAATTCAAATGAATTAAGGTCGTATATAAAGTGGAATGCAATCATCATAATAATCGCTATGCCGCGCATCAAGTCTAGTGATGAGTCTCTTTGATTAGACATAATTAAAGCTTAAATTACTCAAACGCTTGAGAAACAAAAGACTTATCGATTGTAATAATTGACTCATCTAAAAGTTCTAGGCATTTAGGAACTGCTAGAAACACTGCTCCAAGACATACCGCAATTGCTACAGGCTTTCCAGGAAGGTTAATAATTAAACTATTTCCACGTGTACCCGCTACCTGCCGGGAAAGAATTGCTGTTGGAACTGTTCGAAGCGAAACTGATCTCATCTGTTCTGCAAAACCATCAAAAATTCTCTCGCATACTGCTTCAGTAGCCTCAGGAGTGACATCTCTTGTTGTTGGACCTGTCCCTCCTGTTGTAAGAATCAGGTTACAACCATGATTGTCACTCATATCTATTAATGTTTCTTCTATCAAGAGCTGTTCATCTTCAATTACTTTGGTAGAAATTTCGTAGGGGCAAGTAACTGCTTTAGAGATCCATTCTTGCATTGCAGGACCACTTATATCTTCATAAACTCCACGAGCAGCCCTATCAGAGATAGTAAGAAAACCAATTTTAATCTTTTTAGTAGTCATTTTTCTTCATCCTCCAGTGACAGGAGGGAAAAAAGCTACCTCATCTTCATTATTAACTATGGTGGCTTCAGAGGCTATTTCGTGGTTTACAGCGCATAATAAGTTCTTTGGGAAATATTGTTCACCGTATTTATTTATTAATTCCTCTTTAATAAATGAAATTGTGACGGGAGAACTAAAGTTTATGTTTTCATCTGAGGTATTTAAATTTTCTTTCAGAGACGCAAAGTAAAGAATCTTCATCCGCCCATCTCCACCATTTGTCGATTACTGATATTATCAACAAGTGAATCAAAAAAATGTTTTTCAGGTTTTTTTGTTATTGCGTTGAGAATCAAACGCTTAACTTGATCATCATTCATTCCAGATCTTATGGCGTCTCGAAGTGATACAGAGTCTTTTTGACCAAGGCAAAGAATTAATTCCCCTTTTGCTGTAAGTCTGACACGATTACAGCTACTGCAAAAATGATTAGAAACTGCAGAAATAGTTCCAACACTGGTATTGGTTCCTTTAATTTTAAGTGCTTTTGCTGGTCCATCAGTTTGCTTTGATTCTTCTAGGGTGAGTTTATCACCATAGCTCGAATAAATTCTATGAAGGATGTCCTTTTCACTGTAGTGTCTGTCAATTGCCTCAATTCCGGCAAGGCCAATAGGCATAGTTTCAATAAATCGAAGGTCTAGGCCTCTATTTATTGCAAAGTCAATCATTGATTCAATCTCATCATCATTGATACCTTTCATTACAACCATATTTAGCTTAATTGGTTTCATTCCAGAATTAATTGCAGCATCAATACCTTTGATTACAGTATCTAGATTCCCATCTCGAGTTATCTCTTTAAAGCGCTCGGGGATAAGCGAGTCAATTGAAATATTAGCTCTATTAATGCCATGATTTTTTAGCTTCAAGGCCATTGAGGGTAAAAGGTGGGCATTCGTTGAAAGTGGGATATCACTCAAACCTGGAATCTCTCCGAGCATTTTAGTTAAGTCAAGAATATCCTTTCGAAGAAGAGGTTCACCTCCTGTAAGTCGAACCTTGGCGACTCCTAATTCAGCAAACAAACGCACAATTTTGGCAATTTCTTCAAAAGTAAGAACTTGAGATTTTTTAGTGTGTGTCTGGTGATCCTCATCTCTACAGTAATGACATCGATAATTACAGTGATCAGTAACTGAAACCCTTAAGTAGGTAATTTTTCTGTTAAATGGATCGATGATCTGACTCATGATTCTAAAACCCAGTGACCAGATTTACCACCTTTTTTTTCTAATAGTTGAACGTTATCAATACGCATAAAACGATCGACAGCTTTACACATATCATAAACCGTAAGAGCAGCTATACTAGCTGCAGTCAGTGCTTCCATTTCAACTCCTGTTTTGCCATTTAGTTTTGCCACAGCAACAATTTCAATACAGCTATCTTCAGAATTAGGAGTCAGCTCAACACTAACCTTAGAGAGCATTAGAGGATGACAAAGTGGAATAAGTTCAGAGCATTTTTTTGCAGCCTGAATGCCTGCTACTCTGGCTACAGCGAGAACGTCTCCCTTTTTATGAGAGCCAGAGACAATTAAGTCTAGTGTTTCAGATTTCACAAAAACTTTAGCACCTGCTTTGGCCTCACGTGCCGTAACATTTTTCTCAGAAACATCAACCATCTGAGCTTCACCATTTGAATTAATGTGTGTTAGTTTGCTCATCGTGTTAATTCACTCAATGGATAATAATTAAGAATGGTACCACTATCAAAAGTAGTATTTTCAGGTATCTCAATAAATCCATCAGCCCACACTACAGAGCTCATGACATCAGAGCCTTGTTTTGGATACAATTTTGCTAATGGAATTTCTGAAGAATAGTCAATTCGAACTCGAGCGTATTCACGTCTTGGTTTTGCACGTTTACAATCAAAATTTGATTTAACCTTTATTACTTCAGTTTCAAAGTGACTATTTCCCTGCATTTTTTTAATAAATGGTAATGCGAAAATACAATATGTAACAAAGCTAGATACTGGATTTCCTGGAAGCCCAATAAATGGAATATTTTTTACTTGACCATAGGCGAGTGGTTTCCCTGGTTTCATTTTGATTTTCCAAAGGTTCAGCGAACCAAGTTTCTCAACGGCAGGCTTAACATGGTCTTCTTCGCCTACTGAAACTCCTCCAGTAGTCATAATTAAATCACACTCGCTTGAAAGCTTATCAAGTGCATCACAGGTTGAATCTAAATTATCTTTTATATTGCCAAGATTAATGACATCACAACCTGCTTTATTTAAGAGTGCTACTAGTGCGTAGCGATTGGAGTTGAATATTTTCCCGGGTGTTAGAGAGTTTCCAGGCTCCACTAATTCATCTCCAGTAAAGAACACACCCACCTTAAGTTTTTTAAAGACTTCAAGTTCTCCAATTCCGACAGATGCTGCAAGAGATATATCTTCGGGTTCAATTTTTTTTCCAGCACTTAGGATAACATCTTTCTGTAGAATATCATTTCCAGTCGGACGAATATTTTCGTTTAATTTAATGGCTCTAGTAATTGTAATTTTGGAGCCATCTTCAGAAAGCTGACATTCCTCTTGCATAATAACAGTGTTCGCTCCTGGTGGAATTGGTGCGCCAGTAAATATTCTTGCCGCATTTCCTTTTTTAAGTTCATTTCCTGTGGAGCCGGCAGCAATTCTATCCACAACATTAAAGGTTTGATTTGTCTGGGTTAGGTTGTTCTCATCAAGCGTGATTGTATAGCCATCCATTGCACTGTTATCAAAACCTGGTACATTAATTTTAGAGCGAATATCTTTTGCAAGTATTCTGCCAATTGAATTATCTAAAGTAGAAATTTCAGTTTCACTTAAAACGACCGCTGAATCAATTAGGAATGCTAATGCATCATCCGTGCTCATAAGAGAATCATTAAACATTAATGAGCTTGATTTAATAGATTGATCATTCATGAGGTTCTATATTTTTCAGTTTCATTAGGTATATTATACAATTGCAAGAAATTTTCCAAAATACAAATAACTTGAAAAAAGAACGAGAAATAAGTGAATAAAATTTTACAAAATGAAATTTCAGCAGTTATCTTGTCAGGCGGTCAGGGACTGAGAATGAATGGAAAAGATAAGGGTTTGATAGAATTTAGAGGTCTCCCATTGATAGCCCATGTGGTCAGTGTAGTTAAACCTAAAGTAGGTCATATTTTTGTTAGTGCCAATAGAAGTTTTGATGAGTATTCATTGTATGGCGAAGTAATAGCTGATGATCTTGAAGGGTTTCAAGGGCCCTTAGCTGGAATTTCGAAAGCCCTCAAGACTTGTTCAACAGATTATCTTTTGGTTCTACCCTGTGATAGTCCACTAGTTGATTCATTGCTTGTTGATGAATTAATTAACAAAATGCAGTTAAGTGATGTTGATATTTGTGTTGCACATGATGGCTCAATCATGCATGCAACATTTGCTCTGATGAAGTCAAATCTTGACAAAAGTTTAGAGCAATTTCTAGATAAAGGTGGTCGAAAGATGGCTCTGTGGTATCGCCAGCAGACATTAGAAAGAGTTGATGTTTCAGATCGTTTGGCGGTTTTAACTAATCTTAATAAGCTTGAAGAATTAGATTTTTAGCGCTTCCATCGGCTTTTTTGTTTTTCGTCAGTTTCTCTAATCTCAACCCATTTTTCCTCCTTATCCGAAATCTCTTTTTTCCAGAATGGAGCATCAGTTTTTAAGTAATCCATTATAAAGTTGCATGAATCAAAGGCCTCTTGTCGATGTTCACTTGTGGTTATGACTAATACAATTTGATCTCCGATGCAAAGAGTCCCAACTCGATGAATAATCGTTATTGATTCAAGTTCCCATTTATCCCTTGCTTTATTAGCGATTGATTCAAGAGATTTTTCGGTCATTTCAGGATAATGCTCGAGTGTTAGAGAGACAAGAGATTCATTATTTAAGTCTCGAACAGTCCCAATAAAGCTGACAATTGCTCCGACGTTTGGGCTAGAGGATTTGATAAACTCAACTTCAGTAGTTAAGTCAAAATCTTCAGTTTGAACAACAATTTTATCCATTATTTGATTTTATCGCTTTTAGAGTCAGTTTAATGATCTTTGATTTTTTTTAAATGAATTATAATTTTATAGTGATTACAATAAATAAATCTTAATGAAAAAAATTACACTGGAATATTTGAAGACTCTAGATAATGGAGACCCACTCTCTCACTATAGAAAAGAGTTCTCTTTACCAAAAAATACAATATATTTTGATGGAAATTCACTAGGCCCACTTCCTAAAAGAACTATAGAAAATCTTAAGAGAACGATTAATGAAGAATGGGGGAAGGATTTAATAAATAGTTGGAATAAGGCAGAATGGATTAATTTGCCTCAAACATTAGGTAACAAAATTGTGCCTTTACTTGGTGCTAACCCTGGCGAAGTTATTGTGGTTGATAGTACTTCGATTAATTTATTTAAGGTTCTGACTTCAGCATTGAAATTAAAGAAAAATAGAAAAAAAATTGTTAGTGAAGCTGTAAATTTTCCTTCTGATCTTTACATTTTAGAGGGTGTCAATGAAATGCTAAATAATCAATATGAGAGATGCTTAATAGAAGATGATAATGCAATTGAGAAATACATAGACTCCTCTACTGCAGTTGTAATGCTTTCACACATTAACTATAAAACAGGGCGCATTAGTGATATGAAGACAATTACTGATTATGCTCATAATAAAGGAGCGCTTGTAGTCTGGGATTTAAGTCATAGCGTTGGAGTGATTCCATTAGATTTGCATAATATTGGCGTAGATTTTGCTGTTGGTTGTACCTATAAGCACTTGAATGGCGGGCCAGGGGCGCCTGGTTTTTTATATGTAAAAAGTGATTTAATTGAAAAAGTATCACAGCCTTTAACAGGATGGCTCGGCCATATTGATCCATTTGCGTTTGATGGTAAATACATTCCTGCGAATAGTATCAGTAAATATATTTGTGGAACTCCAGCTATTCTTTCTTATAAGGCAGTAGAAAGTGGCCTTGAAGTCTTTAAAGGGATATCAATGGAACTGGTTCGAAAGAAGAGTATTCAGCTATCAGAAGTTTTTATTGATTTAATTCAGCAAGAGTGTGGTGAATATGGATTTGAATTATTTTCCCCATCTAATGCCGATCAAAGAGGAAGTCAAATTTCATTTAAGCATGAAAATGCCTATCCAATTATGCAATCATTAATATCTCAGGGCGTTATCGGTGACTACCGTGAACCTAATATTTTAAGGTTTGGCATTTCGCCTCTATATATGAGGTATCAAGATATCTGGAAAGCAATAATGTGCTTGAAAAATATAATGCAATCAAATGAGTGGGATTCGTTAAATTTCAAAAAAAGAAATTATGTGACTTAATGGATTATTTTCATTAAATGATTAAACTTTTTTAGAAAGGCCACCCACAATTGTTATACCTAGTGCAACTGATGGCCCTATACCCAAAGCGAATATTATGGTTCCAAGTCCAACAACCTCGCCCAAGAGCTTATCTAAATTGTTTAAAAGACAAATTGAACCTAGAACAACAACACTAACCTCAATCGCAGTTCGAATAGAGTAAATTGGCATATTTGTCACTTTTTGAAGTCCCATCATCAAACCGTCTCTTGGTCCAGCTCCAAGGTTGCAAATTAAATAGAATCCACTTCCTATTCCAATAGTTAAGACACCTATAACCACTTGTAACACCTTGAGTGGGTAATACTCTGGATACGGCAAAAAATAGACAGAAAACTCAATAGTTAGCGCAATTATAAAGGCATTTAATATTGTTCCCATTCCTGGCTTTTGTTTAAGTGGAATCCACAACATAAGAACAAACACACTAATAACAAATGTAGAAAGACCTAACGACCAATCTGTAAGGTTTGAAATTCCTTGAGCCAGAACCGTATATGGGCCAACACCTGCACCACTGGTAATCAAAAGACTTTCTCCAAGACCAAACAAAAATAATCCAAAAACAAGAAATATAAAGGTTAATGGTTTAGGTTTAAAATCAAATGAGTCTTCAGAGCTCCATACAACTTTTGGAATTTTTTTTATAGTAAACGTTTCAGAAAGGAACTTCATAGAATGGAGAAGAAATTAAAAATATGTTCATAATACAGTTGTTTTTACTTATTCTCAAAAGAGTATAGATTATAAAATGTACCTTCTTAGTTTGATAATTTAGTTATTATCATGGTTTTATTTAAATTTAATAAAAATTTAAGTGTTTAAGCACTTTGAATTCAATGACAGTATTTATAAATCAATCTGATATTAATAGTTTCAAAGAAGATGGCGTTGTTCTAATTAGAGGCGTTTTTAGTGAATGGATTGATACACTAACTCAAGGCGCTGAGTTTCATATCAACAACCCAAGTAAAAGGGCATTGATACACCATAAAGAAAATTATCAAGGTAAGTTCTTAGAAGATTTTTGTAATTGGAAGCGTATCCCTGAATATTCAGATTTTATTTTTAACTC
>CAZEAO010000045.1:0-9672 GCA_964510245.1 uncultured Piscirickettsiaceae bacterium
CTTCATCAGGATTTAAATCTTTCTTTGGCTCTTTTCCAAAGAAATCTTTAACCATCTGCTGAACTTTAGGCATTCTAGTTTGACCGCCAACAAGAATAATCTCATCAACATCACCACTTGATAAACCAGCATCTTTTAGAGCAGTTTTGCATGGATCTATAGAGCGCTTAAGTAGATCAGCTACTAATGACTCTAACTTAGATCTTGTTATTTTGATGTTAAGGTGCTTTGGACCCGAGGCATCAGCTGTAATGTAAGGTAAGCTGACTTCAGTTTGTTCTGAAGAGGAAAGCTCTATTTTTGCCTTTTCAGCTGCCTCTTTAAGTCTTTGAAGAGCCATAGCATCATTTGCTAAATCAAGACCTTGTTCTTTTTTAAACTCTTCGACAAGATAATTAATGACTCTTTGATCAAAATCTTCTCCACCTAAGAAAGTATCTCCATTTGTAGATAGAACTTCAAAGTGTTTTTCACCATCAATATCTTCCATTTCGATAATAGAAACGTCAAATGTTCCACCACCTAAATCATAGACTGCTACCTTCTTATCGCCAGTTGTCTTATCTACGCCATATGCTAGGGCTGCGGCAGTTGGCTCGTTAATGATTCTTTTAACATTCAAGCCAGCAATCTTTCCTGCATCTTTTGTAGCTTGACGCTGAGAATCATTAAAGTAGGCTGGAACTGTAATAACAGCTTCAGTGACTTCACTACCCAGATAATCTTCGGCAGTTTGCTTCATTTTTTGAATAACTCGAGCTGAGATTTCGGGTGCTGCCATTTTTTTACCTTTAACTTCAACCCAGGCGTCACCATTTTTTGCTTTAATAATCTTGTATGGAACTAGATCGATATCCTTTTGGACTGCTTCTTCATCAAAACGTCGGCCTATAAGACGCTTAATTGCATATAGGGTATTGTCAGGATTAGTTACAGCCTGTCTTTTTGCAGGTTGACCTACTAAGATTTCTTCAGAATCTTTTGGATATGCAATAATCGAGGGTGTAGTCCTATTTCCTTCAGAATTTTCAATAATCTTAGCAACGCCACCATCCATTACAGAAACGCATGAATTTGTTGTTCCTAAATCAATTCCTATCATTTTAGACATTTCATTTACTCCTTGTGTTTTTTGTATACTCCCTATTTAGGGATACAAAATCTTATTTCAAGGCATTTATGAAATTATTTTTTAACTGTATCAAGAAGTATTTTTTTAACTTCACTTGGAACAAAAGGGCTGATATCTCCACCCAATATGAGAATTTCACGAACAAGTGATGAAGAAATATTGGCAAATTCTTCGGAAGGTGTCATAAACAACGTTTCAATTTCAGGGTTTAGTCGCTTATTCATACCACTGAGTTGAAATTCATACTCAAAATCAGAGACAGCTCTGAGTCCTCTGATGATAATTTGAGCTTCGTGGTCTCTTGCAAAGTCTACCAAAAGCGAATTAAAACTCAGAACCTTGGTATTTGTTAACGAGCTTATTGAATTTTCAGTTGCGCTTACTCTTTGTTCAATAGAGAGAAAACTTGACTTGTTGGCATTTTGAGTTATCGCAATAATGACTTCATCAAAGAGTTTAGACGCTCTCTTAATTAGGTCAATGTGACCATTTGTAATAGGGTCAAACGATCCAGGGTAAATTGCAATTTTTTTCATATGTCCTCTAAGCTTATCAGACAATAATAAACATTACCTGATTTTTTCTGTTTCTCAATTTTACATTTATACATAATGTTCGAACTTAAGAATTCAAGGCTGAGCTCGAACTCTGATTCAATATAAATTTTACTTTTTGGATGAATCAGATGCTTCTTAGAGATTAAAGATAGAATTAAAGGAAGCGCTCCTTGTTTAAAAGGCGGGTCCAAAAAAATGATATCAAAAGGATTTAAATCTTCTTTTTCAAGATAGTTAAGTGAGTCATGATTGATTAGCTGATATTGACTGGATTCTAAAAGCTTCAAGTTGGATTTAAGAACATTATAGGCCTTGTAACTTTTTTCAATAAAGCAGACTTTTTTCGCTCCTCTAGAGATAGCTTCAATACCTAGGGCGCCAGTTCCTGTGAATGGATCTAAGATAGTTTTACCACTAATCTCAAATTGAAGCCAATTAAATAAAGTTTCTCTAGCCTTGCCAGATGTAGGACGCAATCCATCTGAATCTTTAAATGAGAATTTTCTTCCTTTAAGAGTTCCGGAAATAATTTTAAAGGTATTGGTTTTAATAGTTTTTTATTATTTAAATTATCAATAAACTATATTTTAAATATTTTTGATCTCCAGCCCTTATTTATTGCGATTTGATCTTTGCTTCTAATAAAATTTAAAACATTTTTTGATGTACAGATAAGTTCAGAGGGAATGTTATATTCAAGTGATAGACTGCTAATCTGCTCTTTTAGCTGATTTTTAATTGAGACCTCTTTATCTGAGAGCGGCTTGTGAGCTTTTAATAATTCCTGAGGGTTAAATTCTTGATTATTTGTCTTTAGGAAGTTATTAAACTCTTCTAAGTTACTAGCGGATAGCTTGATTTTTCCGTTTGCACAGCTGATTAGCTTATCATCAGACATAATCCATTTTCTGGGTTTATTTTTTTTCTGAGCAACAGACTCACGCCACAATATCAATCTGATTGCATTTTCTTGGCTTTTAGATGGAATTTTGGAAATGCCTTTTGTTTTTTTTATGATTTGCTCTAAGTTTGGTCTATAAGTCTCTTTATCTATGAGAAATTGGCTCTCTTCTTCAGACCATTCTAACTTTTTGTGCTTGATTAATTCTTGAGTGAGTTTTTTATAAATAGGTATCAAATATTTAACATCATCGAGAGCATATTGTAAAACATCACTTGGAAGTGGACGTTTTTTCCAATCAAATCGAGTATGTTTTTTTTCAAGTAGAACATTTTCAAGTGTTTCAGTGAGGTTCTGGTAAGAAACTTGGAGGGGAAAGTTTAGAAAAGCTGCAGCAATTTGAGTGTCAAAGATTGCTTTTGGAACTCTCTTAGATAGATAATAAAGAGCTTCAATGTCTTGTCTCGCTGAGTGAACAACCCACTTTGTATGGTTATCATAAAGTTTTTCAAAAAGAGGCTCTAAACTTTTTATGGAGAGAACATCAATGCATTCTAATTGTTCATCAGTGGCAATTTGAATTAAACAGAGCTCAGGAAAGTAGGAGTCAACTCTTCTAAATTCTGTATCTATACCAAGAAGCTTGACATCTTCGATAGTTTCTAGATATTGAGCTAACTGTTTATCGTTATTTATCAAATGAATTGAATTTAGTGTGTTGTTGTATTTTATCAACAAGTTGTGTTAGAAATAATTCATTTATGAGATAATCAAATGACTTTATTTAATGGCTAACAAAATTTATGTTGCTTAATCAGGCTTTTTCTTTAAGAGAAGCTCCCCGGGCTTTATTTTGGATAGGCGTCTTTTTAATTTCATTTTTTGGAATGTTTTATCTCGGGCTCAATCCAGAGTTAATTGATAGTTGGTATTTAGTTTTAGTAACTTTTAATGTTTTGATGAGTCTTGTAGCACTCTATTACATCATTCTTTCAATGAAAAAAATAAAAAAAAATACCCAAGAGGGCGTCATTGGCTCAAGGTTTACCTGGTCTTTTGTAAGAATTGTTCCTGTTTTAGTTTTGCTACCCGTATTATCTTTTTATCTTTTTTCATTTGGCTCGATTAGAGACAACCTTCAAAAAGCTGAAGATGGACTTGATGCATATGATGTCGAGGTGACTGGTAATGTTGATAACCTTTACCAAAATACCATTGTTGTTGCAGATAAACATTATGAAGATAGAACACGTAATATAGGAAAGCTGGTAAGTTATTTTAATGTCCCTAGAAAATCAAATGACAAAATGCAAGCGGTTCTTCATCAATTGACTAATGATTATTGGGCTTGTGAATTAAAGCTTTATGACGGTGTGATGAATCTCGTTGCATCTAGTAGGAGAGCAGAGTCTGATTGCATGAAACTTGGATATATAGCATCTATAAAAACAAAGACTGAAGAGTTCACTCTAATTGCTAATTTTACACCTGATAAGACTACTAGCGACTTGACTAATAATATGAAACGTTTTATGGATGGTGCTGTAAAAGCTAAAATTACGCTTAACACATCAATTATTAAAACCCGATTTATGATTGATTTTACCTCTACAATTTTGTTGGCAGTTTTGAGCGCTTTATTAATTGTTTTGAGAATGATTGATCAACTCATGAGACCAATGCAGAACCTATCAATAGCAACAAAAGAGATCTCTTCAGGTAACTATGATGTGGAGATCGAGCATGATTCTAAGCATAAAGATATGCATGATTTAATTGGACACTTTAATGAGATGAGCAGGAGAATAAAGCTCTCAAGAGAAGGTCTAGATACTCATAATCTATATTTAGAAACAATCCTGCAGTATTCTTTTGGTGTCATTGCGCTTAATAAGGAAAAGAGAATTCAAATTATTAATCCTGTGATTGGGAAAATGCTTCAAATTGAAGATGCCGCTAAATACAGCTCTCAAAGCTATGATGCTGTTGTCAAGGATTATCCAAATCTTAGTCCTCTATTTAATTTTATACAAGATAAGATTGAGCATGATTCTATGGAGTGGAGTCATGAGATTGAATTGACTCTTAATGATAGAAATCGCCTTTTATATTGCCAAGGGGCTGTCCTTGATATAGAAAACAAATCACTAGGGTATGTCGTTATTGTTAATGATATATCTAAGCTTAATCGAGCTCAAAAGAAAGCTGCATGGGGAGAGGTTGCGGTTCGCATGGCACATGAGATTAAAAATCCTCTGACTCCGATTTTATTGTCTGCACAAAGACTTAGAAACTTGTTTTTAGATAAGTTGGATGAGAAAGATTCTGAAGTTATCAATAAAACGACCCAAACAATTATGGATCAGGTTGCATCAATGGATTCAATGGTTAGTGCTTTTGCAGATTACGCCAATACGCCAGAAATCAAAAAAACTTTGTCATCATTAAACTCTTTAATTAATAAATCTGCCTCACTTTATGATAACCATGATTCTGTGAGAGTCGATCTTGATTTAAGTGGTGATTTACCCAAACTTAATCTTGACCAAGATGCAATCTCAAGAGTGCTCATTAACCTCTTAAAAAATGCGATAGAAGCGAAGAAAGATAAATCAAAATTAAATATAAAGATTAAAACTCTTCTCAAAGCTAAAGAGGGCATAGTTCAATTAACGATTGTTGATGATGGTCAGGGATTTCCTGAAGAAATCATTGACAATGTATTTGAACCTTACATTACAACTAAAGAAAAGAGTGGTGGCTTGGGTCTAGCAATTGTTCAGAATATTATTGAGCAACATGATGGGCAAATATTTGCGAGTAATATTAAACCTCGTGGTGCTAGAATAACAATTGAATTAAGTATAATCGAGTCTGCATAGGGGGAGAAATGACAGAAGAGACTGCATTTGGAAATATTTTAATCATCGATGATGAGAAAGATAATACTGAAATCATTAAAGATATTCTTGAAGATGTAAATTATTCAACAATGCTTGCAAGAAGTGCTGCTGAAGCAAAAGCTATTCTGGTAGCTAATCGTTTCGATCTAATCCTTATGGATGTATGGATGCCAGGACAAGATGGTATTTCCTTGTTGTCAGAATGGCATTCAGAGGGCTTTGATACGCCAGTGGTTATGATGTCAGGTCACGCCGAACCAAGTGATATAGTTAAAGCTATGAAGTTAGGTGCTATTGACTTTTTGAAAAAACCTCTTCACGACTTTCTTCCAATTCTAAGAAATATTATGACTAGTGAAGAGAGTTTAGAGGAAGAGATTCAGAACGTTAGTGGAATTAACTATTCACTCAAGCTGAAAGAGGCTAGAAACATTTTCGAGAGCCAGTATCTGCTTCATCACCTTGCAGCAAACGACAATAATATAGCTATTGTCGCTGAGATTGCAGGTCTTGAGAGAACGACACTCTACAGAAAACTTAAGGATTTAGGAATAGATAAAAAATGAAAATACTAATTCTTGGTGCAGGCCAGGTTGGCTCAACTCTAGCAAAATATCTTTGCCTAGATGATGACAATGACATTACGATTGTTGATCAAAAAGACGAAATGCTGACCCCACTTCAAAGACATTTAGATATAAAAACAGTTTTAGGTTATGGAGCCTATCCGAGTGTTTTAGAAAAAGCAGGGATCAAGTCCATGGATATGGTTATTGCTGTTATGAATTCAGATGAAAGGAACATGGTGGCGTGCAGAATGGCTCATACTTTGTACAATGTAGAGAAAAAAATTGCACGAATTAGGACAACCGAATACTTGCTCAGGCCACAAATATTTTCTAATGAAGCTCTTCCAATTGACTTTTTAATCACACCTGAAAACCTAATCACTGAATACATACAAGGTATTGTTGAAGAGCCTGGAGCATCTCAAGTTTTTGATTTTGAAAATGGCTTGGTTCAATTGGTTGAGACTCGAGCCTTTATAGGAACACCTATTGTCAATAGACCGATAAAAGAGCTTCACGAACACATGCCTGATGTAAAAATACGGATTGTCAGTCTTTATAGAAATGGTAGGGCAATCCCTGCAAAAAGTGACACAGTGATTAGAGAGGGTGACCAAGTCTACTTCCTTGCAATGAAGAGTGATATTTCAAGAGCTTTGAAAGAGTTTAGAAGAGCAGAAAATACCTATCAAAAGATAGTTATTGCCGGAGGTGGAAGTATTGGTCTCAATTTAGCAAAACTTCTTGAAGATACTCATAACATAAGAATTATTGAGCTTAGCGAAGAGAGGGCTAAATATCTTAGTGAAAAATTAAACAATACTCTGGTGCTTCAAGGTAATGCTTCAGATGAAGATTTACTCAAAGAGGAGGGTATAGAAAATACAGACTTATTTTTATCTTTGACGGACTCTGATGAGGTCAATGTCATTGTCTCGATTCTTGCAAAACGGCTTGGAGCTCACAAAACTATCTCTCTCGTTAAAAGAGATGTTTACTCCTCGCTTGCAGAGCAGAGCGGTGATGTAGATATAGTTGTATCACCGGACCAAATTACAGTAAGTGGCATATTATCTCACCTTAGAAAGGGAGATTGCATGAAGGTCCATTCTCTTCAACATGGTAAATCAGAAGCCATTGAAATTGTAGTTCATGGAGATGAAAAAACATCTGAAGTGGTTGGAGTAAAAATTAAAGATTTGCCTCTACCTGAAGGAGTTGTTGTAGGAGCTGTAGTAAGAAATAATGAGCTCTTAATGGGGTCAAAAAAATTAGTAATCGAGACTGGCGATCATGTTTTAATGGTGTTGATGGATGTTGGAAAGATTCATGAGGTTGAGGCTCTTTTCTTAGAGAATGAGAATTAATTTCATAAGAAAAAAAACTTTAAAGGTGAAAACTAAATGCAGTTAAGTATCGTTTCAAAAACTATTGGCCTACTGCTTATGGTTTTTAGTTTTGCTCAGGTACCTCCAATCGTAGTTGATTTAATATACTCTGAAGGTGAGTATTTCTCTTTCTTGTCTTCATTTGTGCTAACTGTTCTGGGTGGTTTAATACTATGGTGGCCATTTAAAGATGCAAAAAAAGACTTTAGAATTAGAGAAGGCGTTTTGATTGTCGTATGCTTTTGGATCGTTTTATCTGTTTTTGGAACGCTGCCATTCTTAATTACTGACTCGATTAGTAATCTTTCTTTCTCTGACGCCTTTTTTGAGTCGATGTCTGGACTTACAACAACTGGAGCAACTGTTCTAAGTCAGCTTGATGATTTACCTAAAAGTATTTTGTTTTACCGTCAACAATTGCAGTGGTTAGGCGGAATGGGAATTATTGTATTGGCTGTTGCAGTATTGCCTTTGTTAGGTGTCGGAGGAATGGAGCTTTATCATGCCGAGTCAAGTGGTATCGCAAAAGATAGACTAACGCCTAAATTAAGAAACACCGCCATTGCTCTCTGGAAAATTTATGTTTCATTAACAGTAGTATGCGCAATTGCGTATTGTTTATCTGGAATGTCAATTTTTGATGCAATCAGCCATAGTTTTTCTACCGTTGCAATTGGTGGCTTCTCGACCCATGATGCCTCTATCGGCTACTTTAACTCAGCAACAACTGAGCTTATTGCAATGTTTTTTATGTTCCTAGCTGGCATTAACTTCTCTTTACATTTTTTGGCTTGGAATAATCGCTCACTGGTTGACTATATTAAGGACTCTGAGTTTAAAACCTATTCGATGGTTCTGATTTGTTCTTCAATTATAGTAATAACCGTGCTTACCTTAAATGGACAATATGAATCCTCAAACGAAACCGTTAGGCATAGTTTATTTCAAACAATATCTATTGCCACAACTACTGGATATACCTCTCAGAACTATAGTGCTTGGCCAGCTGCGGTTCCAGTTTTTCTTATAATGATGAGTTTTATTGGTGCCTGTGTGGGTTCTACGGGTGGAGGCATTAAAGTTGTTCGTATCTTAGTAATGTTTAGGTTAGGAATGAAAGAAATCCATAAATTTATTCGCCCTAATGCTCAGGTTAGTGTCAAGCTCAATCAATCTAGTATTAATGAGAAGGCTTTGGTTTCAGTGCTAGGTTTCTTTTCGCTCTATGCAATTTCTTTTTTCCTTATATTAATGCTTCTAATGTTTGCAGGACTCGACCAGGTTACTGCTTATTCAGCCACAGCAGCAACTATGAATAATTTAGGTCCAGGTCTAGGCGATGTTGCGCAAAATTATGAATCAGTTGGTGAGGTAGCTAAGTGGATTTTGAGCTTTTCGATGCTCATTGGAAGGCTTGAAGTATTGACAATTATTGCCATTTTCCATAAGGCTTTTTGGAGACACTAAGAAGAAAATTTCTAGCCCCACAAAACAGCAGGGCTGAAATCATTATTTTGCTTTTTACAATAACGGAGCAATCACTAGACTAACGATTGCCATGACGTTAATCAGGATGTTCATTGAAGGACCCGATGTATCTTTAAATGGGTCGCCAACTGTATCGCCAACCACTGTAGCAGAATGAACATCAGTTCCTTTGCCGCCAAAGTTGCCTTTCTCAACATGTTTTTTTGCGTTATCCCAAGCACCACCTGCATTAGCCATCATAAGTGCCATTAGGACACAACCAAGAAGAGCGCCTCCAAGCATGCCGCCTAGCGCTTCTGGGCTAATTAAGAAACCGACTAGCACTGGAGCTGCAACTGCTATAACTCCAGGTAGGATCATCTTTTTGAGTGCCGCAGTCGTAGCAATGTCAACACATTTAGCTGTATCAGGCTCCGCTTTACCCTCTAAAAGACCTTTAATCTCTTTAAACTGTCTTCTTACCTCTTCAATCATTTCAAAGGCAGCATCGCCAACAGCCGTCATCGTTAGAGAAGCAATTAAAAACGGGATTGTTCCACCAATAAATAAACCAATTAAAACTTCGGCACTATTTAGTTGAAGTAAGAAATCAGTAGAATTAGCGGCGACTGTTTCTGTATAAGCCGTAATAATAGCAAGCGCTGCCAGAGCAGCTGCACCAAAAGCAAATCCATTACCAAACGCTGCAGTTGTGTTACCAAGCTCATCAAGAGAGTCTGTAATGTATCTTGTAT
>CAZEAO010000046.1:0-9647 GCA_964510245.1 uncultured Piscirickettsiaceae bacterium
GTACAACCTTCCTAGAAAAGAGTGGAACATTTACTAATACTGAGCGTCGAGTTCAACAGGTGAATGCCGCAGTTAAGCCTCTTAAGGGGTGTAAGACAGATGGTCAGATTATTGTAGAGATGATGCGTAAGTTAGGTTTTGACCAACCTGATTATGATGCTGGGGAAGTGCTGAAAGAAGTTGCCAGTGTTGTTTCTTTTTTCGAAGGAATTACTTGGGAAGGTCTAGGAGCAAGTCCTACTGGATTGCAGTGGCCTGTTAATAAAAAAGGTGAAGACACTCAAATTCTACATATTGGCGAGTTTAAACGTGGCAAGGGTAAATTCCATTATTATGACTGGAGGGAGAGTGAGGAGCTCATTACACACAAAAATGAGTATCCTTTTATTTTGACCACGAGTCGTGAACTGCAACATTACAACTGCGCCACAATGACTAGAAGAACTGCCAATGCTGAAATTCTTCCTAAAGATGTCATTATGATTAATCCAAAAGATGCAAAAGCTAAAGACCTTGCATCTGGTGATCGGGCAACACTGAAGTCCGATCGAGGGCAAATCACACTTGATGTGGAGGTTACTGACAGAGTTAAAAAAGGAGTAGTTCGAACAACTTTCCACTTCCCAGAGGTATTAATCAACGAAGTAACAAGTAGCGTCACGGATGAAGAGACAAAATGTCCAGAATACAAAGTTGTAGCTGTGGACGTATTAAAAGCATCATAGTTTTTGATAGTGAGTCCCTCGTGGCTCACTATACTATGACCTAGTACCGCCTCTCTAACTTACTTTTTTGGAGAATGCGACCTGCGATTTCTTCAATCGATATATGACTTGTATCAATAAAAGAAATGTCATTTTGAACAAACATATCTTCTGCTCTTCGAACTTCTTTTCGGCATTGCTCGATAGAGGCATAGCCACTGTTTGATCTTCTCACATCTCTAATATTTTGAAGTCGAATAGGATTAATAGTCAAACCGTAGAGTTTGTCTTTAAATGGTTTTAATGCGCTCGGAATTGAAACAGAATTTAGATCTTCATCAATCAATGGATAGTTCGCAGCATAGATTCCATATTGAAGCGCTAAAAAAAGGCAAGTAGGGGTTTTCCCAGATCTTGATACACCTGTAAGAATTATATCTGCACTATCGTAATGTTTAGTGGAAAGCCCGTCATCATTATTGAGTGCAAAATTTATACTGTCGATTCTACCGGAGTAAGTATATTTATTCCCTACTCCATGAGAAAGGCCCATTTCATGAGAAGATTTAGTTTCAAATGTGTCCTCTAGCTTTGATATAAACGCATCAAAAAAATCAAAAATGATTCCACCACTCTCTTCGAGCAGATGGCGATATTCACTGGATACTTGAGTGCTAAAAATAAGAGCTGGAAAACCGTCAGCTTGTGAGGCCTCTTTAATAAGTGATACCGCTGATTTTGCTTTTTTTTCAGTGTCAATAAATGCTAAATTAACACGCTTCAACTCTATTTCAGGAAACTGAGTTAGCAGACTATTACCTAGAGCTTCAGCAGTAATTCCCGTTCTATCAGAAATAAAAAAAACAGTTCTCATATTGCTAGTTTAACAGCTTAAAGTTGGCCAAGCTTGGTCCAAGTTTCAACAACAGTATCTGGATTGAGAGAGATACTTGTGATTTCTTTTTCCAAAAGCCATTGTGCAAAATCCATATGATCTGAAGGCCCTTGACCACAAATACCAATATATTTTCCTTGGCGATGACATGCTTCTATGGCCATAGTAATCATACTTTTAACCGCAGTATTTCTTTCATCAAAACCATCAGCAATTAGACCAGAGTCTCTATCCATGCCGAGTGTAAGCTGTGTTAAATCATTGGAGCCTATTGAAAATCCATCAAAGTGATCCAAAAATTCTTCGGCTATAACTGCATTCGATGGAAGTTCGCACATCATTATTATTCTCAGACCATCTTTTCCACGCTCCAGTCCATTTTCCTTTAAAAGCTCAATTACACTCACAGCTTCTTTGGAAGTTCGAACAAATGGAATCATGATTTCAACATTCTTCAGGCCCATTTCATTCCTTACATTTTTAATTGCCTGACACTCAAGTTCAAAACACTCTCTAAAGTCAGAAGAAATATAACGCGAGGCACCTCTAAAGCCAATCATAGGATTTTCTTCATTAGGCTCGTAAAGCTCTCCTGCAAACAAATTAGAATATTCATTTGATTTAAAGTCTGACATTCGAATAATCACAGGCGATTCAGAAAAACTTGCTGCAATTGTAGAAATACCTTCAGTAAGTTTTTGAACATAGAAATCAACTGGAGATTTATAGCATGATGTCCTTTTTGCAATTTCGTTTTTAAGTTCGCTTGGAAGGCTATTGAATTCGAGTAAAGCCTTCGGATGTATACCAATAGTATTGTTGATGATAAACTCTAGGCGAGCCAATCCAACACCAGCATTTGGAATACTTGCAAAATCAAAAGCACGAGATGGGTTACCAACATTCATCATAATTTTTACTGGAATCTCAGGCAAATCACTGACCTCAGAAAATGTATGCTCAAAGTTTAATTTACCTTGGTAGACTTTTCCGGTGTCACCCTCTGCACAAGATGCGGTAACCTCCTGATTATTTTTCAGTGATTCAGTTGCATTGCCTGTTCCAACTATCGCAGGGACTCCAAGCTCTCGGGCTATTATTGCAGCATGACAAGTTCTTCCGCCTCTATTTGTAATAATTGCTGAAGCTAGTTTCATTACTGGCTCCCAGTCAGGATCGGTCATATCAGTTACAAGAATGTCACCCTTGTTGACAGAATCCATTGCAGATAAATCATTAATTATTTTAGTTTTTCCTGTTCCAATTTTTTGACCAATAGCTCTTCCCTCAACAAGAATGTTAGATGTCTCTAGGAGTTTATAGCGTTCTATATTTTGTGCGCTTTGTCTGCTTTTAACTGTTTCAGGTCTTGCTTGAACAATATAGATTTTTCCATCAACACCGTCAAGAGCCCATTCAATATCCATTGCTCTACCATAATGAGATTCAATTTTCATTGCATAATGTGCAAGCTCTTCAATTTGAGTGTCATTTAAACTGAACCTTAATCGATCTTCAGGGTCGACCTCAGTAGTAGCAACTGGTGAGCTAGAGTTAGAACTTGCATAGACCATTTTAATTAATTTAGAGCCAAGACTTCTGGATAGAATTGATGACTTTCCAGACATTAAAGTTGGTTTATGAACATAAAATTCATCTGGGTTGACAGAACCTTGAACAACTGTTTCTCCCAGGCCATAAGCAGAAGTTATAAATACTACATCGTCAAAACCTGATTCTGTATCAAGGGTGAACATAACGCCACTGGAGCCAATATCGCTTCGGACCATTTGTTGAACACCTGCCGATAAAGAAACCATCTCGTGCTCGAAACCTTGATGAACTCGATAAGAAATTGCTCTATCATTATAAAGAGAAGCAAAGACTTTGCGAATTGAGGATAAGATATCGTCTATTCCACTTACATTTAAATAGGTTTCTTGCTGACCCGCAAAAGATGCTTCAGGCAAGTCCTCTGCTGTTGCAGAGGAGCGAACAGCAAAGGTAACATCCGGGTCTAATTGATTTCTAAGTTCTTGATAGCTATCAACAATCGATTGATGTAGATCTTCAGGAAAAGGCGCCTCTTCAACCCATTGTCTTATCAATGATCCAGTTTTTGTCAGTTCTTGGATATTGGTGATATCAAGATTTGAAAGGAGTTTATTTATTTTATTTTTTAAATCAGAATAATCTAAAAAAGACTCAAACGCTCTGGCCGTTGTAGCAAATCCACCTGGAACTCGAACCCCTTGAGAATTAAGACCACTAATCATTTCTCCTAATGAAGCGTTTTTCCCGCCAACTTTTTCAACATCGGACATTCCGACATCTTTTAGCCAGACAACATTCTCACTCATGGGGCCTCTTTATTGAAGTGTTAAGATTTGGGTACGATGGTATAGCCGCTATTTTTGACACAAAATGTAATAATAGAGTTTTTCACCAAAAGTATAATTTTACTCATTAAAAACCAGATGAATTAGACATTCTCATCATGAGACTATAATTTTTTTCACAGTATGACAATGATACTATACTGCAATTGAATATTTTTCCTCATAATTGCCTTTATATCGGGCTTTTGAGGGCAGAATGATAGAAAAAAAATGTATAATTTAGGGTTCACAATTTTTCATAGGTTTTAACAATGGCTATACAACTCGAATTAGCAAACGCCATCCGCGCTTTGAGCATGGATGCTGTTCAAAAGGCAAAATCTGGGCATCCAGGAGCGCCCATGGGAATGGCAGATATTGCCGAAGTGCTTTGGAACAAGCATTTAAAGTTTAATCCTTCAAATTCAAATTGGTCGGATAGGGATCGTTTTGTGTTGTCAAATGGTCATGGTTCGATGCTCATTTATTCTTTGTTACATTTATCTGGCTATGACTTAAGTATTGAGGATGTTAAAAATTTTCGTCAGCTACACTCTAAAACTCCCGGTCATCCCGAATATGGATATGCTGATGGTGTAGAAACTACAACTGGTCCACTGGGCCAGGGAATTACTAACGCTGTAGGTATGGCAATAGCTGAGAGAACTCTAGCTGCTCAATTTAATAAGCCTGGTCATTCTATTGTGGACCATAATACTTATGTATTCATGGGGGATGGTTGTTTAATGGAAGGCCTGTCTCATGAGGCTTGTGCATTAGCAGGGACACTTGGACTTGGAAAATTAATTGCCTTTTGGGATGACAATGACATCTCAATCGATGGACACATTGGTGACTGGATGGAAAAGGGAGTTCCAGGGCGTTTCAAATCATATAACTGGCATGTTATAGGCGATGTAGATGGGCATAATCCTGAAGCTATTAATGCGGCAATTATTGAGGCTAAAAACATAAGTGACAGGCCCACATTAATTTGTACACGAACAATTATCGGTTACGGTTCACCAAACTTAGCAGGTTCGCATGACTGCCATGGAGCACCTCTTGGTGATGAAGAGATAGCAAAAACAAGGGAAAATATTGGATGGAATTACGAGCCTTTTGAAATTCCTCAAGAGATTTATGACGGCTGGAATCACAAGGTACAAGGTGCAGATGCTGAAGAAGAGTGGAATGAAAAGTTTAGAGCTTATAGTGCATCTTTTCCAGAAGAAGCAGCTGAATTCCAGCGCAGAATGAGCGGACAGTTGCCTGAAAACTTCATTTTAAAGATGGATGAATATATTGCAAAAACTCAGCAAGATATGCCTAATATAGCCTCAAGAAAAGCATCACAAAATGCTATCGAAGCTATGGGTCCGCTAGTTCCTGAGCTATTTGGCGGTTCAGCTGACTTAACAGGTTCAAATTTAACAAACTGGTCTGGAAGCGTTGTTGTTAATTCTGAAAATGCAAATGGAAATTACATTTCTTGGGGTGTAAGAGAGTTTGGAATGGCAGCCATGATGAATGGTATGGTTCTCCATGGAGGTTTTAAGGTCTACGGAGCAACATTTTTAATGTTTATGGAGTACATGCGTAATGCTTTGCGTATGGCGGCTATGATGAAAATTGGAACCATTTTTGTTTATTCACATGATTCAATAGGTCTTGGTGAAGATGGCCCAACGCACCAAGCAGTTGAACAGTTAGCAACTATGAGAGTCATTCCAAATTTCCATACATGGCGTGCCTGTGATGCCATAGAGTCAGCAGTGTCTTGGAAAATTGCTATGCTTAGAGGTGATGCACCAACAGCATTAATTTTTTCTAGACAAAATCTAACACCTATGGAAAGAACGAGCAAGCAGTTAAGAAATATTGAAAAAGGAGGCTACGTCCTTTCAGATTGTGCTGGAGAAGCTGAAATCATTTTAATGGCATCGGGATCAGAAGTCTCATTGGCTATGGACTCTGCAAAAGCTATGTCTGATAGAAAAGTTCGAGTTGTTTCAATGCCATCAACAAATGCATTTGATGAGCAGGATCAAGCCTACAAAGACTCAGTGCTCGCACCAGGTGTAAAAAGAGTTGCAATAGAGGCCGGTGTTGCTGAATCTTGGTACAAATATGTTGGACTAGATGGAGGCATTGTTGCTATGAGTACTTATGGTGAGTCAGCACCTGCTGGAGTGCTCTTTGAACATTTTGGATTTACTGTAGATAACGTAGTTTCTACAGTTGATAAGGTTTTAAGTTAAATTATTTTAGGAGTTTATGATGACAATAAAGGTTGGAATTAATGGTTTTGGTCGAATAGGTAGAATGGTATTTCGAGCAATTGATAAGGATTTTGATAATCTAGAGGTGGTTGGAGTAAATGATCTTTTAGACAATGATTACTTGTCGTATATGTTGAGATACGATTCAGTTCATGGCAGATTTGGCAAGGATGTTGCTGTTGAAGGTAATAATTTTGTAATTGATGGAAAGAAAATTCGTCTAACCGCTGAGCGAAACCCTGCGGACTTAAAATGGGGCGACATTGGTGCAGATCTTGTTATTGATTGTACTGGCTTCTTCTTGACTGAAGAGGGTTGTCAGGCGCATATTGATGCAGGTACAAAAAAAGTTATACAGTCTGCACCTTCTAAAGACAGCACTCCAATGTTTGTTTACGGTGTTAATCATGATGCCTATGATGGCCAGTCAATCATTTCAGCTGCTTCTTGCACAACTAACTGTTTAGCTCCTATCGCAAAAGTTCTGAATGATGAGTGGGGCATCAAACGTGGGTTGATGACAACAGTTCATGCTGCAACAGCGACTCAAAAAACTGTTGATGGGCCATCTATGAAAGATTGGCGTGGTGGAAGAGGAATATTAGAAAACATTATTCCTTCATCAACTGGCGCAGCTAAGGCAGTTGGTAAAGTATTGCCCGAGCTAAATGGAAAATTGACTGGAATGGCTTTTAGAATTCCAACTTCTGATGTTTCGGTTGTAGACTTAACAGCTGAGCTGAATAGTGCATCTGACTACGATGCAATTTGTGCTGCAATGAAATCAGCCTCTGAAGGCTCTATGAAAGGAGTATTAGGTTATACAGATGAAAAAGTTGTTTCAACAGATTTTGTAGGAAGTACTTGTGCTTCTACGTTTGATGCTGAGGCAGGAATGTCAATGGACGAGACGTTCGTTAAAATGGTTTCATGGTACGATAATGAGTACAGCTATACATGTAACCTACTGCGTTTAGCTGGACATATTTCACAGTAAAATTGATTCTATTTAGTTGGAGCTTTAGATGAATTTACTTAAGATGACCGATTTAGATTTAAACGGAAAGAGAGTTTTAATTAGACAAGATTTAAATGTTCCTATAAAAAATGGTGAGGTTACTAGCGACAAAAGAATTGTTGCTTCATTGCCGACTATTCTCCATGCTGTTAAATCTGGAGCAAAGGTAATGATAACTTCTCATCTAGGCAGACCAAATGCAGGAGAGTTTGAAGAAAAATTTTCTCTTCAACCAGTTGCTAATCATCTCTCAAAGTTGTTAGGACAAAAAGTAAGACTTGAGTCGAACTGGATTGATGGAGTTGGAGTAGAGGTCGGCGAAGTAGTTCTTTGTGAAAATGTCAGATTCAATGTAGGTGAAAAGGAAAACGACGAGGCTTTGTCAAAAAAAATGGCGTCCCTATGTGACGTTTGTGTGCAGGATGCTTTTGGAACTGCGCACAGAGCGCATGCCTCAACCTATGGTGTAACACAATTTGCATCTGTTTCTTGTGCAGGACCTCTTTTGGTTGGTGAATTGGAGGCGCTTGGTAAAGCTCTTGATAGCCCAAAGAGGCCTATGGTTGCTATTGTTGGTGGCTCAAAAGTATCAACGAAATTAACAGTGTTGGATGCGCTTTCAAAGGTGGTTGACCAGCTTGTGGTCGGTGGTGGTATTGCAAATACATTTATTGCAGCACAAGGAAACAGTGTTGGACAGTCACTCTGTGAACATGATCTTATCCCAACTGCTCAATCGCTAATGCAGGACTGTGAAATACCTGTTCCTACTGATGTTATTTGCGGTAAAGAGTTTTCAGAATTTGCTACTGCTGAGACTAAAAATGCAAGCTCAGTGGCTTCAGATGACATGATTTTTGATATTGGCCCAAACTCAACAGCTAAGCTTTGCGAGATTATGAGCAATGCAGGAACAATAGTTTGGAATGGACCTGTTGGTGTATTTGAATTTGATCAATTTGCTAAAGGCACTGAGCAGTTAGGCCTTGCGATAGCGGACTCTGATGCTTTTTCAATTGCGGGAGGTGGAGACACTCTAGCAGCTGTTGATAAATTTAATATCGAAGACAAAATATCTTATATTTCTACTGGAGGGGGAGCATTCTTAGAGTTTCTAGAAGGAAAAAAACTTCCAGTTGTAGAAGTGTTAGAACAGAGATTGCTATCATCTGATGATTAAAAGAAGAACTAAAATTTTAGCCACTCTTGGGCCTTCAACAGACAACCCAGAAGTTCTTAATGGGATCTTAGATGTTGGTGTTAATGTTGTTCGCATTAATTTTTCACATAATGATGAAAAAGAGCACCTTGAGCGCATTGCGCAAGTAAGAAAGTATGAAAAAGAAAATGATGTTTTTGTTGGAGTGTTGATGGACTTACAAGGTCCGAAGATAAGAATTTCATCATTTAAATCTGAAAAGATAGATCTTAAAAAAGGCAGTCAGTTTACTCTTGATGCAAATCTTGGAGAAGATGAAGGCTCTCAAGAATCTGTAGGTATTGCCTATAAACAGCTTCCAGAGGATTTAAGTCCTGGTAATACTTTAATACTTGACGACGGAAAGATAATCCTTCAAGTTGAGCAGATAAAAGGACAAAAAATTATTACTGAGGTAGTCCAGGGTGGAATACTTTCTAATAATAAAGGAATTAATTTGCGTGGTGGTGGTTTAAGCGCTAGTGCTCTGACTGAAAAAGATAAAGAAGATATTATTACTGCAGCGAAAGCAGACGCTGACTATGTGGCAATCTCTTTTCCTGTGAGTGCGGACGACGTCCGAGAAACTAAAAGATTATTGTCGGAAGCGGGTTCTAACGCAAGTGTTATTGCAAAAATTGAGAGAGCCGAGTCATTACAGGAAGATGTAATTACTGAAATAATTCAAGAATCTGCTGGCATTATGGTAGCTCGTGGCGACTTAGGGGTTGAGATTGGAGATCCTCAATTGCCAGCTCAACAAAAACGCTTAATTTTATTGGCTAGAGCTAATGACAGGTTTGTTATTACTGCAACTCAAATGCTAGAGTCAATGATTGGAAGTCCTATTCCGACTAGAGCTGAGGTTTTTGATGTTGCAAACGCAGTTCTAGATGGTACAGATGCAGTAATGCTTTCTGCTGAAACCGCAGTAGGATCTTATCCAGTTAAAGCGGTAAAAACAATGAGTGATGTCTGTATTGAGGCTGAGAAGAGTCCAACAGCAAAAATTTCTCACCATAGACTTCATGAAAATTTTGAGGGAATTGATGAAACGATAGCTATGAGCTCAATGTATGCAGCTAATCATCTCGGAGCGAAAGTTGTTGCGACATTAACTCAAACTGGAAAAACAGCACTTTGGATGTCAAGAATTAGTTCAAATATTTCAA
>CAZEAO010000047.1:0-9403 GCA_964510245.1 uncultured Piscirickettsiaceae bacterium
AATTATAAAATGTTTTCTTTCTTACTAACAACCCAACTAATAATTTATTTGTTTATAAGTTAGTAATTTTAATTTTAATGTTTTCAACATCGTTTCTTATCTCTTCGTTTGTCTCTATAAGAGCCTTTAACTTTTCACAAGAATAAAGAACTGTAGAGTGGTCTCTATTGCCAAAATTTTGACCAATTTTTGCCAAAGACAAAGAGGTAAGCTCGTGACACAAATAGATGGCCAATTGTCTAGCTTTAACCAAATGCTGTTTGCGAGAGTTTGACACCAAGTCTGATACCGTAATGCCGTAGTACCTACTAACTGTCTTTTGAACCTCGTTTACTTCAATAAAAAGTTTTTTGGGCTTGATAAGATCTCCCAGCGCACCCTCAACAACATCTTTGGTAATAAGTGAGTGGTCAATTTGAGAAAAATCAACAAACGCTTTGAGTTTTAATAGAGCGCCTTCAAGGTCTCTGACGTTTGAGACAACATGGCTGGCAATAAATAAAGCAATGTCTTCAGTCAGGCCTAGTGAAATTTGTGGGTTTTGAGACTTCTTAAGCAAAATTGCCGCCCTCATTTCTAGCTCAGGGGGCGAAAGCTGAAGGTTTAGTCCTTGAGAAAACCTGGTCTTAAGCCTGTTTTCTAGATCCTTAATGTTCTTTGGGGGTTGGTCACACGTAAAGATAATTTGCTTTTTTGTGCTAAACAAAAAATTAAATACATGAAAAAATTCTTCCTGAGACTTGTCCTTGCCTGCAATCAGGTGAATATCATCTACCAACAACAGGTCTGCCGACTGATAAAAAAGTTTTACGTTTTCGATTGTATTGTGTCTAAGGCTTGTTGTAATGTTTCTGACGAAGTCCATTAAGGGAACATAAATAATTTTAGCTTTTGGGTTTTTATCTAAAGCTAAATGCCCTGCGGCCTGCATAAGGTGTGTTTTTCCTAAGCCAGACTCGCCATAAATAATAAAAGGGTTGTATGGCGAGGCGCCAATTTTTTCAGCAATCTGTCTGCTAGCTAGGGCTGCGACCTGGTTGGCAGACCCTAAAACTAGGTTCTCAAAAGTATATTCAGGAAAAAGCGGAGTTGTGTGATGTTTGTTTTTGTTAGCTGACTTTTTGTTTGACTCCACAACTCCAAACCTAACCTTAAGTTTTCGATTGTGTTCTGAGACAGCTAAGACAATAGCGGCCTCAAGGCTTTTGTGGTTGTGAATATATTTTAAGGCTGAGGCGCTTGGAGCGCTCAGATAGAGGTTTTCGTTTCTCTCTGATGCTTGCAAGGGCTTCACCCACACACTATACTCGCCTAAAGGAAGAGAGGTTTTTAGAGAGTCTAAGCATTTAGCCCAAGTCTGTGACATCGGCAGTTTAAAATTTGGAGTAAAAATTCTAATGATACCCGTAATACCGATAAATTTGATTAAAGCATTGAGTAGAATAGTTTGGTTTCAAACCTTCGAATATTATATAACTAATTTATGAAAAAAAATCCATATAGAAGGCTTTTTGAGTCGGTTCAAATTGGCCCAGTTGTCACGAAAAATCGCTTTTACCAAGTTCCTCATTGTTGTGGAATGGGACACTTAAGGCCAAAAGCACACGCCGCGATGAGAGAAGTAAAGGCAAAAGGCGGGTGGGGAGTTGTTAGCACCGAAGAGGCCGAAATTCATCCAAGTTCAGATTTGGCTCCGTATGTAGAGCAAAGAATTTGGGACAAAAAAGACATCCCTGCGCTCAAATTAATGACAGATGCTGTTCACAAACACGGAGCGCTAGCTGCAATTGAGTTAACTCACAGTGGCCACAACTCTACGAATCTTTTTTCTAGAATTCCAGCCATATCACCCAACGCCCAGACTGTCAATTTTTTGTATCCAAAGCAAGCAAGAAGGATGACAAAAAAAGACATATTGGAATTTAGAGCTTGGCACAAAAAAGCAGCATTAAATGCAAAAGCTGCAGGGTTTGATATTGTATATGTTTATGCTGGACACGGAATGTCGATAGCCCAACAATTTATTTTGCCTGACATGAATAACCGTTCTGACGAGTATGGGGGGAGTATAGAAAATCGACTGCGACTAACTAGAGAGCTTTTGGAGGAAACAAAAGATGCTATAGGTGATAGTTGCGGCGTCGCTTTTCGGTTTGCTGTTGATGAGCTTAAAGGAAAGGATGGAATGCAGTTTCAAGAAGAAGGCCAAGCAGTGGTTGAGCTTTTGGCGGAACATCCTGATCTTTGGGATGTCAACGTTTCCGACTGGTCCAACGACTCTCAAACATCACGCTTTCAACCGGAAGAAGGATACCAAATGCCTTATGTTGAGTTTGTAAAAAGCTTAACAACAAAGCCTGTGGTTGGGGTTGGAAGACTGACGTCTCCAGACCTTATGGTTCAGCTGATAGAAAAAGGCACACTAGATCTTATTGGCGCGGCTCGACCTTCTATTGCAGACCCGTATCTTCCGAGCAAAATTAAAAACCAACGAACAGATCAAATTAAAGAGTGCATCGGATGTAACATTTGTGTTTCGAGTGATAATTTTACTGTTCCAATTCGCTGTACTCAAAACCCAACAATGGGGGAAGAGTGGAGAAGAGGCTGGGATCCTGAAACCATTAACCCTAAACAAACAGACCAAAAAACGCTTGTTGTTGGGTCTGGCCCAGCTGGCTTAGAGTGCTCTCTTCAGTTGGCAAGACGAGGATACCAAGTAATTCTTGCAGAATCTAAAAACGAGCTTGGTGGTAGAGTTTTGTTTGAGTCTAGTCTAAAAGGGCTTTCAACATGGAAAAGAGTTGTTGATAACAGAGTACACGAGATACTCCAAAAAAACAATATAGAGGTTTATATGGAGAGCCTTCTAACCCCAGAGCACATCAAAGAGCTTGGTATTAATAATATATTTTTGGCAACAGGAGCACACTGGCGCAAGGACGGGGTCGGAAGAAGCAGAAGAACACCTATTAAAGGCTTGGACAGCATTGCAGTATATTCCCCTGAAGAGATTGTTGAGAGTTACAAAGACGTAAAAGAGCCTATTGTTGTCTATGATGATGAACAGGGTTATTTGGCTGGGGCTCTAGCAGACCATCTTAAGTCTAAAGGACTTCAAGTTATATTCATTACTCCTGCTAGTGTTGTTTCTCCTTGGACTGGCTCAACATTGGAGCAAAAGAGAGTTCAGGCATCTCTAATTAGTTCTGGAGTCAAAATAATCTGTAATCAAGTTATCAGCTTGATAGAGGACGGAACCGCATTGTTAGAGTGTGTTTATACTGGCGAAATCAGCAGACACCCTTTTAAGTCGATTGTAATGGTGACAGAGCGCATATCAAACACTACTCTCTATGAAAGCATAATTCACAACAGTTTAGACAGTAAAATTAAACAACATATCAAAATTATTGGAGATGCTGAGGCTCCTGGACTGATAGCCGATGCTGTTTATTTAGGGCATTTGGCTGCCCAAAACTTTGAGGCAAATGATGCAGACATTCAAAGACCAATGTTTATGAGAGAGATGCCAAGCATTAAATAGGCCCCAAAACCCTATTCTTAATTGATTTTGTGAGTGATTTAGAGTAACATTGCCCTCTTTTTATGTGAGCCAAATACATGCGAAATACGATAGTTGCTGGAAATTGGAAGATGAATGCAAGCAAAGAGTCAGTTAATTCACTTGTTAAAGGAATTCTTGCAGGCATTAACGGTGTTAGCTCTTCAGTCATAGTGTGTGCCCCTTTTCCATACCTATCACAAGTTGAGGCTTTAATTGATGGTTCTAGCCTCATGCTTGGTGCACAAAACCTCAATGTAAGCCCAAAAGGAGCTTTTACTGGTGAGGTCAGCGCAGACATGATTAAAGATTTTGGTGCAGGACACGTTATTGTTGGCCACTCAGAAAGAAGAAGCCTTTATGGGGAAACAAGTGATATTGTTGCTGAAAAGACAAGGGCTGCAATTGCTGCTAACTTAACTCCTATTTTGTGTCTTGGAGAGTCTCTTGATGAAAGAGAAGTTGGAAACACCGAGGCAGTTGTTGCCGAACAACTTAATGCGGTCATTAGTCTGGTTGGAATAGAGGCCTTTGAGAGAATTATCATTGCTTATGAGCCTGTATGGGCGATTGGAACTGGCCTAACAGCAACCCCAGTGCAAGCACAATCAGTTCACCTTTTTATTCGAAACCTTTTATCAAACAGTAGCGAGCAAATTGCTCAAAAAACACCAATTCTCTATGGCGGAAGCATGAATGCTGCCAACGCTGCAGAGTTAATTTCATGTCCAGATATTGATGGAGGCCTTATTGGCGGAGCCGCACTAAAGGCAGAGGACTTTTTACAAATATGTAAGGCAGGTTAATATGACATTTCAAATTATTTTAGTGATTCATGTGTTGTTAGCTCTTGGCCTTGTTGGATTGATTCTCATTCAGCACGGTAAAGGTGCAGACGCAGGGGCGGCGTTTGGTTCTGGTGCCGCTGGTTCGGTTTTTGGTGCAAGAGGTGCACACTCTTTTTTATATAAACTAACAGCACTCTTGGCAGTTGCTTTCTTTGTAACCAGCATTAGCTTAGCATACTTTGCTTCAAACGAAAGGGCTGCTTCAGACCCTGAGCAAAGCATTATGTCCGAAAGCATTATGGGCGATGAAGATCTTGGCTCAGACACAGGCGAAGTGCCAAGCAATTAGCTTTAGCCGTCGTGGTGAAATTGGTAGACACGCAGCCTTGAGGGGGCTGTAGCGCAAGCTGTGACGGTTCGACTCCGTCCGACGGCACCAACTAATTAAGCATTATAGGCGTAGTAGTTATTGTACAATCAGCATAGTTTCTTATTCGCTACTGTATGAGCCTTCTTAACAAAACCGTACTTAAAGGCATAGGCCTTATGCTCTTGGGTATGAGCACTGTTCCTTTTTTAGATATCTTTGCAAAGCTTCTGAGCGAGGATTATTCTGTAATGCAGGTAACCTGGACGCGGTTTTTCTTTCATGCCTTTTGGCTGATCCCAATAATTTTGTGGCAAAAAGTTAAATGGAAAAAAGTTCCAGAAAGTCCCGGCCTGCAGTTTATGAGGGGGCTAATGCTAACTTTGGCAACGCTATTCTTTTTTGCTGCAATTAAATTTAACCCTATCCCCAATGCACTCACTCTTCTTTTTATTTCTCCCCTTGTTGTGGCTGTGCTCTCGCCAAAAATGCTAGGAGAGCGGTTTGATTTGTATATAGGCACAGGAGTTGTGATTGGCTTTGTTGGGGTCGTCATTGTTTTGCAACCAACAGGAGACGATTTTAAGCCAAGCCTTTTGCTAGCTGTTGTTGCTGGGGTTTGCTATGCACTTTACATTGTTTTTACTAAAAAACTATCCTTCAAGGCTCCCCCTGTTCTCACTCTTTTTTACTCTGCTGTTGTTGGGATTATAATCATGTTCCCCCTTGCTATTTTTTCATGGACAGCACCGGATACAAAGGGCTTTTTACTGGGGGCAGCAATGGGGCTCTTTGCCGCAGCGTCACACTTTATGATTATTAAGGCCTTTGAGTTTGCAAGTGCCTCTGAGCTAAGTCCTTTTAATTATTTTGAGATTGTTGGAGCCATTATATTAAGTTATATAGTCTTTCGTTATGTGCCAAACTTTCAGGCAATTCTGGGCTTATTTGTTATTATTGGAAGCGGTCTTTTTGTATCATGGCACGTCATGAAAAACAATAATGGTGAATTAGAAGACAAAGAAAAATTAATAGAGCCGCTATAGTTTTTGTGTGTTTGTACTTTACAAGTCCCGACCACAAGAGTAATTATTTGCTTGTAATTTAAACAAACACCTTTATAGTCAAATATAATATTCGAGCTTAAAGGCTTTAAGCCGAAACAAAACCCACAATCAACGAAAAAACATGAACTGGCGAACAAAAACTGAAAACAAAATAGAATTATTTTCTGATTGGCTTTTTGACAATGCGAAGAAAATTATTATTACCATCTTTCTTTTAGTAGTTGCTCTTAGTTCACAGCTGCCATCCCTAAAGGTTGATACAACCACAGAAGGGTTTTTGCACAAAACAGACCCAATGAGAATTGAGTACGATGTTTTTAGAGACCAGTTTGGTCGCGACGAAAAGCTGATGATTGCCGTTAAAACCAAAAACATTTTCGATATAAATTTCTTAGAAAAGCTTGACGGTTTTCACAACGCCCTGGAACAAGAATTGCCAAACATTAAAGGAGTTGACTCTTTAATCAACGCTAGAAATACTTACGGCGTTGAAGGAGAGTTGATTGTTGAGCCCCTGATAGACGAGCTTCCCCAAAACAAACAAGACCTGATTAAACTTAAAAAAACAGTGACCAGTAACAGTCTTTATGAGAATTCTCTTTATAGCGAAGACTTTACAATGACTACGGTGACGATTGACACCGAAACCTATTCAAACAAACGCACCTCTCAGGAAAATATAGACTTAGAGTTTGACGACAGCCTAGAGTTTGACGACAGCCTAGAGTTTGACGACAGCCTAGAGTTTGACGACAGCCTAGAGTTTGACGACAGCAGTGAAGAAAAGCTTTACTTAACTGATGCAGAAAATGACGAAATTATTGCAGAAACCCAGAGAATAATGGAGCGATACAATGATAATAATTTTGAAATTTATCTGTCAGGCTCGGCAGCTATTGCAGGCATTTTCAAGCAGGCACTCATGAATGATGCAGCTGTATTTATTAGTTTAATGATGGTTGTTATTATGGTTGTTTTGTATGCTCTATTTAGGCGTGTTTCGGGGGTTGTTTTACCGCTTGCTTGCGTGTCCTTAACACTGATAATGACTGTTTCTCTAATGTCAATTTTTTCCGCTCCGTTTACAATGGCTACGCAGATAATGCCCACTTTTCTTTTGGCTGTTGTAACAAGCGCCTCAATTCACTTGTTGGCAGTGTTTTATAAAGACCTTGCAAAAACAAACGATACAAAAAAATCCCTTAGGTACGCAATGGGACACTCGGGGCTAGCAATAATCATGACATCAATTACCACCGCAGTCGGACTTTGGTCCTTTTCTTTCTCAGGCGTTGCTCCAGTTGCTGATCTCGGAGTTTTTGCCAGTAGTGGAGTAATGGTTGGCATGGTGTTTACATTGGTTTTTCTTCCATCATTGATTTCAGTAACGAAGTTTAGGCCTATTAAACAAAAAACCGACAAGAATGGACAAACCTTAATGGACAGGCTGCTTATCGGCATTAGTGTTTTTGCAACAGGCAAGCCCAAGCTAATTATTTCTGTGAGCACGGTTTTAATTGTGTGTGCTGCCATTATTGCGACCCAGCTTAGGTTTTCACATTTTCCACTTCAGTGGCTGCCAGAGGATAATTTTGCGCGTGTAGCTACAGAGGCTGTTGACGAAAATCTAAAAGGCTCCCTTACTCTTGAAGTGATTGTTGACACTCAGAAAACAAACGGTCTTTATAATCCAGAGGTTTTGAGGGCGATTGACGACGTCTCAGAAAACATAAATTCCATATCTACCGGCAACATGTTTGTTGGCAAGGTGATAAGCTACATCGACGTTATTAAAGAAACAAACAGGGCGCTTAATGAAAATCGAGAAGAGTATTATGCTGTTCCTGACGACCCTGATCTAATAGCTCAAGAGTTTTTGCTCTTTGAAAGCAGTGGCAATAATGACCTTGCTGCACTTGTTGACTCGAACTACTCTAAGGCAAGACTAACCCTAAAAACTCCTTTCATAGACTCCCTTGAGGCAAACGCTTTTATTGATAGTGCCCAAATCTACCTAAATCAAAAGTTTGGCTCTTTAGCAACTGTAACGTTTACTGGCATTGGAACCTTAATGACTGTGACCTTTGAGGAGGCAATCTATAGTAGTGCTGTTAGCTATGTTTTGGCCTTCTCACTTATCACAATTCTCATGGTTTTGTTAATCGGCAATATTAAGATTGGACTAATAAGCATGATTCCAAACCTTCTCCCGATTATTATTCTATCAACGATCATGGTGGTTTTTAAAATGCCGCTCGACATGTTTACGTTGTTAATTGGAGCTATTGCTCTTGGCTTGGCTGTAGACGACACAGTTCATTTTATGCACAACTTCAGAAGGTACGAGCTTCAATATAATGATGTAGACAAGGCTGTTCGTTTAACGCTGCTGGGGACTGGTAGAGCAATTACCCTAACATCCATAGTTCTTGCACTTGGATTTCTTGTTCTTACATTTTCTCAGATGAACAATATGTTTGACTTTGGTGTTTTGACAGCAAGTGCAATATTGGTGGCACTATTGGCTGATTTTTTTCTAATGCCGGCAATAATGAAGCTAATCATAAAGGACAAGTCGAGCATGTAGAGCCTTCAAGCGAAAAAAGGCGCCCAAGGGCGCCTTTTGAAGAACTACATGCTTTTAGGTCTGGGCTTGAGCCATAACCTCTTCAATAAAGTTGTCTTCTTTTTTCTCTATGCCTTCTCCGACCTCATATCGGATGAACGAAACAACGTCTGAATTTTTAGACTTTACAAGGTCGCCCACTGTTGTATCCGGGTCTTTAACAAATGCCTGACCATAAAGAGTAACCTCATTGACAAATTTTTTCATTCTCCCTACAATCATTTTTTCAATTATGTTGTCAGGCTTTCCGCTTTCTTTTGCTTGCTCAATAAAGATAGCCTTTTCTCTCTCAAGAAGCTCGCTAGAAAGCTCCTCCTTTTTGACACACTCAGGCCTAGAAGCTGCAATATGCATAGCTATATCTTTAGCCAGTTCAGCGTCTTGGGTAGAAAGGGCGACAAGAACAGCAATACGATCACCGTGCTTGTATGCTCCTAAAATCCCGCTTTCAGCATTTACAATCTGAACTCTTCTTACAGAAATATTTTCTCCAATCTTTGCAATAATTGCCTCTCTTGCTTCATCAACAGTTTCTCCAGAGACTAATTTTTGGTTTACAAAGCTTTCTACTGAGTCTGGCTTGTTTTTGAGTGCAAGGTCGCCTAACGCCTCTACGAAATCTATAAAGGCCGATCCTTTAGTTACAAAGTCAGTTTCTGAGTTGACCTCAAGAATTACAGCGAGTTTTTTGTCGTCACTAATGGTTACATTTACAAGCCCTTCAGACGCAACCCGGCCAGCTTTTTTTGCAGCCTTTGCAGCACCCGATGCACGCATCAAGTCAATTGCTGCCTCAAGGTCGGCATTTGTTTCGACAAGGGCTTTTTTGCAGTCCATCATTCCTGCGCCTGTTCTTTCTCTTAGTTCTTTAACTAAAGCGGCTGTGATTGCCATATTTTGTCTCCTATATAAACTGTGTATAGCTATTTGTCTGTTTCGGTTTTCTTTGCTGCAGGCTTCTTTTCTTCAACAACAGTTTCTGATTCAGCA
>CAZEAO010000048.1:0-9111 GCA_964510245.1 uncultured Piscirickettsiaceae bacterium
CAACCCTTCTGAACTAGAAAGATAAACGAACTTCTTTATTCTGATTGATCATCCACCGTCGGATGAAAATGTTGAAATCATTATACAAGTAAATATATATCAGCTAATTCAATTTCAAAATATATAACAAATATAAAAAATAATTCTATTTATCCAGCATTTAGTTGAAATAAAAATACTATTTTTTTTAATTCTATTCAATAAATAGAATTTCATACTATACTTTCCGAAAATTTTAACCCGAGTAGTGCTTAGCTAGAAAAAAAGGATTGTATCAATGAACTCTTTACAAAAACATCAAATAACTCATCTCAGAGAATTAGAGGCTGAAAGTATTCATATCTTTCGTGAGGTAGCCGCAGAATTTAATAACCCAGCTATGCTCTATTCCATCGGAAAGGATTCATCAGTAATGCTGCATCTTGCTAAAAAAGCTTTTTTCCCTGCAATCCCTCTTTTTCCACTTCTTCATGTTGACACTACCTGGAAGTTTCGTGAAATGATTAAGTTTAGAGACAAAACTGCTAAAGAGTCTGGCATGAAATTAATTACCTACACTAATCCAGACGGATTGAAAATGAACATCAATCCTTTTGAGCATGGATCAAAAATACATACCGATGTTATGAAAACTGAGGCACTCAAACAGGCACTTGATAAGTATGGCTTTGATGCTGCATTAGGTGGGGCTCGAAGAGATGAAGAATCAACAAGAGCAAAGGAACGTGTATTTTCATTCCGCACAGATAAGCATCGATGGGACCCAAAAAATCAAAGGCCTGAGCTTTGGAATTTATACAATACGCGTATTAAAAAAGGTGAAAGCATTCGCGTATTTCCAATATCTAACTGGACTGAACTTGATATATGGCAGTACATCTATCTTGAACAAATAGAACTTGTTCCTCTTTACTTTGCCTCACCAAGGCCGGTAGTTAAAAGAGATGGTGTCAAAATTATGGTTGATGATGATCGTATGCAACTTGAAGCTGACGAAGCTCCAACTGAAGAATGGGTTCGATTCAGAACTTTAGGATGCTACCCACTTACAGGCGCTATTAATTCAAAAGCAACTACTCTCTCTGAAATTATTCAAGAAACACTATTGTCTAAAAACTCAGAGCGTCAAGGTCGCCTAATTGACTCAGACCAAGCAGGCTCAATGGAATTCAAAAAAGCAGAGGGGTATTTCTAATGATTCATTCAAAAGAGCTAATCGAAAATGATATTCAATCATATTTAAAAGAGCATGAGCAAAAGACACAGTTAAAAATACTCACTTGTGGAAGCGTTGATGATGGAAAGTCTACGCTTATTGGTCGTTTACTTCATGATTCAAAGCTAATCTATGAGGACCAATTATCAGCAATCAAAAAGACGTATAAAAGTTCACAAGATGGTATAGAGTTTGATTTGGCGCATCTGGTCGATGGATTGCAAGCTGAGCGAGAGCAAGGAATAACGATTGATGTTGCTTATCGTTACTTTTCGACCTCTAAAAGAAAATTTATTATTGCTGACACTCCTGGCCATGAGCAGTACACACGTAACATGGTAACGGGTGCATCAAATTCAGAACTTGCTGTAATATTAATTGATGCAAGGAAAGGCCTTACAACTCAGACAAAAAGACATGCTTATCTAGTTTCACTGCTCGGAATTAATCATATTGTTGTGGCAATTAATAAAATGGATCTTGTAGATTATGACGAAACCACTTTCGGTAAAATTAAGGATGATTTTTTATCTTTTGCTGCTAAATTAAATCTTGGAGATACCTACTTTATCCCAATATCAGCACTTAAGGGTGATAACGTTGTTGACTCTTCACAGAATATGAACTGGTTCAATGAATTAGCACTTCTACCGTTTCTAGAAGAAGTTAAACTCGCAGACAATCAGCTCAATGATGGCTTTCAATTACCTGTTCAATATGTAAACCGACCTAACGCTGATTTTCGAGGCTACTGTGGCACACTTAATCAGGGTACTGTTAAGGTGGGTGATTCGGTTACAGTATTGCCAGGCGGACTTGATTCAACCATTGAACGAATCGTTACTGCTGATGGTGACCTAGATAATGCACATGCCGGAATGGCAATTACTCTAACTCTTGCATCGGAGATAGATATCTCTAGAGGCGACCTACTTGTCCACTCAAACAAGTCATCTACAATTAGCAACCAAACTAAGTTTCAATCTCACGTAGTTTGGATGAATCAAGAGCCATTATCAATTAACCATCCGTATGAACTGATTATCGGGCATAAGCGAGTAAACGCAAGAGTTTCTGATATTCATCATCGTGTAGATGTAAATACACTTGATAAGTCTCATACAAAATCATTAAATCTTAATGAAATTGGTTATCTAGAAATAGAACTAGATTCTTTAATGCCAATTGAAGAGTTCTCAAAAAATAAAAAGCTAGGATCCTTCATTCTGATTGATAAGATTAGTAACGCAACAGTTGCCGCCGGAATGATTAATTCTAAGAAAGCTAAAACAATTGAAACAAATAAATCAACTTTAGATTTTAAAGCTATCAATAATCAATTAGAGGATGCAACCGCACAAGAAATAGTTGAGTGGGCTCTTTCAATCCAAGGAAAAACAATTGTTACTACAAATTTTGGACCACAAGAAGCTGTCTTGCTCCACATGGTGAGTCAATTAAAGCCAGATACAGAAGTACTTTGGATAGATTCAGGATATAACAAGGTTGAAACGTATAAATTTGCAGACAATTTGACAAATAAACTTGGCTTAAATCTTACTGTTTATACGCCACTTGTAACTGCTGCTAGACGTGACGCTGTTATGAATGGAATTCCATTAATTGATGAACACTCTCATGGAAAATTTTCTGACCAATTTAAGCTTGAGCCATTTAAACGAGCAATGAACGAGATTAAACCTGACGTTTGGTTAACTGCTGTCAGAAGGGAGCAAACCCTAGTTCGACAAGAAATGGATGTAGTCTCATGGGGCCCTAATAAAGTAATAAAAGTATCTCCATTATTGAACTGGACAATCGAGAACATGAAAACTTATCTGAATCAATATTGCCTTCCTGATGAAACTTTCTACTTCGATCCAACTAAGGTTGAAGCAGGTCGAGAGTGTGGTCTTCATACAATAAGTCACTAATATACCCTTGCTCTTCAAATAAATTGGATTAACAATTTCGTTTGTTCTGCAAGAGATTTATGCTAATCTATGTGGTAAATTGATAATTAATAGGATGAGGACTATTAAAAGGATTCTCTATGTTAAATTTAGATAAATTCGAACGCTACCCTTTAACTTTCGGCCCCACTCCTATCGAACACCTCCAAAGACTTACAAAAGCAATCGGCGGCAAGGTAGAAATCTTTGCGAAGCGTGATGATTGCAATTCTGGTTTAGCTATGGGTGGTAACAAGTTACGTAAGCTCGAATATATTGTTCCAGATGCTATTGCATCAGGAGCTGATACACTGGTTTCTATTGGTGGCGTTCAATCAAATCATACGCGTATGGTTGCAGCAACTGCCGCTAAAATTGGTATGAAATGTGTTGTCATTCAGGAAAGCTGGGTACCACATGATGATGCTGTCTATGATAGAGTTGGTAATATTATGATGACAAGATTAATGGGAGCAGACTCTCGTCTAGTTGATGAGGGTTTTGATATTGGAATTCGTAAGAGCTGGGAGGATGCAATGCAATCTGTTCGTGACTCTGGCGGCACTCCTTACGCTATTCCTGCAGGAGCATCTGTTCATAAATATGGTGGCCTAGGATACGTTGGCTTTGCTGAGGAAGTAAGAGCACAAGAAAAAGAGATGGGTATCAAATTTGATTATATTATTGTCTGTGTAGTTACTGGTTCTACCCAGGGTGGAATGATTGTCGGGTTTGCAGCAGATAATCGGGCTGACTACGTCATTGGTATTGACGGATCTGGAACTGTAGAAAAATTACGCGCCCAAGTTCGAGGCATTGTTGATCAAACTGCTAAACTTGTAGATCTTGGTCGTGAAGTTCGAGATGATGAAATTGTCATTAATCCAGATTATTCCTATCCCGCATATGGTGTTCCAAGCCATGAAACCAATGAAGCTATTCGTTTGGCCGCTCGAACCGAAGCAATGATTACCGATCCAGTATATGAGGGTAAATCCATGCAAGGAATGATTGATTTAGTTAAGAAAGGCTTCTTTCCTGAAGGTTCAAATATTCTTTATGCTCATCTTGGTGGAGCGCCAGCTCTTAATGGCTACAGCTATACTTATAGGAATGGCTAAACAAAATATCAATTCAGTAAATTCATTTTTTAGTGAGAATATTTCATTAATTTAAATGAGATTTTTTGATAGCGTTAGAACTGGTTCGGACTCATTCATGCTGAAAAAATGAAAACTATTCACACCATTTTTCTTAAGTTTTTGGCACATGTCATTGACAACATCATGTCCAAAACTTCTCAAACTTTCAGAATCATTTTTATAGAGTTTTAAACCATTAAGAATCCAAGCGGGAATTTCAGCTCCACAAGTTTTTGAAAAATTGATTATCCGCTCGAAATTTGTTATTGGCATTATCCCAGGTGTGATTGGAATATCGACATTACGTTTTTGTAATTCTTCAACGAAGTGAAAATAAGCGTCTATATTATAAAAGTATTGAGTGACAGCCTCAGTTGCTCCAGCGTTTACTTTGTCTACAAAAAAATTAATATCTTTTCCGACACAATTTGCATGAGGATGCTTCTCTGGATATGCAGCAACAATAATATCAATGTTTGCATAATTTTCTTTAATAAATTGAACCATCTCATTAGCGTAATTGAAATCACCCTTTTCTGTTGCACTATTAGGTATGTCGCCCTTAAGAACCATCACTTGATTCACACCATGTTCAGTATATTTGTCCATCAATTCAGTCACTTGTTTTTTGCTTGTACCTGTGCAAGTGATATGAGGTGTAACAGGAATATCAGTTATTTTTGAAAGATTAGATACAGTTTCGAAAGTAGTATTTTGTGATGAACCAAAGGCACCGAATGTAACTGAAAAATAATCCGGATTGATACTACTAAGTTTTTGTTGAGTTTCCTTTAAGGATTTTTTTGCAGAGTCTGATCTCGGTGGAAAAAACTCAAAGCTAATTTTTGGACTTTGGATATGCACAGTGCTACTACCCCAATATTCTGAAACTTGAATAGCATCAGGATCATCATCACCTTGATATTCCTTGGTAGATCCTGGATGGTGTAAATGAGATAATAGATTTTTCATATCTAAACTCGTATTATTTTTTGTACTTAAATCCCCTAACTTGGGATCAACTAATTTATTGTCTTTTTGGAGGCCTTGAGGCTTAAGGTTGGTTGCTTTTGATTTACTCATTTCATTTCCAGTTAAGTTAATAAAATGAGCGTCGTTATGATTGCCAAGCCTGATTGAGTTTAATTCTCAATGCAACGCCCCTTGGCATTTTTTGATTATCACTGTCTGATAATTAGTTTCAAATTATAGTAACCACTAAACTCTATTTATATTAAATAGAAAAATTGTGATTTAATTCTAAGAATTCTGACTATTAAAAAATAATTTTCTATAAAGTAGACCCAATTCCAAATATCTTTTATTTTTTATAGATTTAAATTTAAGTTAATTTATCTCGTTATCCTTAATTACTGAAGATTTATACTGAATAAGAATAATAAGATTGCATTAAAATCAACTCATTTACTTTGGAAAATTAACATGAAAAGCAAGGCACTGGAGTGGTTTGGAGTTATTACAGCAATCATGTATTCGATGATGGTGGCATTAAACATTGGGGCAGAGTTTGCTGGCTTTCTTTTGCTTCTGATTTCAGCATTATCCATAGGCTACTGGGCCTATCTTGGAAAACATCAAGGAATACTCTTTCTACAGTTTTTCTATGCAACAGCAGGAATCATTGGAATGATTAGATGGTATTAAGATTTTAAAAATTCCTTTGCACAATCAACAATAATCTCAGACAAGTGATTACAATCTTCAAGAGTAAATGTCAAAGGCAATCTCAAATCAAACAAACTAGAAAGAATCTCATCAGACTGATTTAATTGTTGCTGACTCACATATCGCCAACTCTTGTGATTACTTGTAAAACCATTTGGATCATCATTACCAAACCATTTCAGCTCAACTCCAAGTTGTTTATTTTTTTTAATAAACAACTGTGCTTCAGCGTCAGAAATTTTAGGGATTCTAAACTGAATAGAACTTCCCACATATCTCTCCTCTTTGAGCCTTAACGGCAACTCTATACCACTAAATTGATTTAGCTTTTTCTCAACTAACTGATAGCGCTCATTCCAGCGATTAATATTATTCTCAAGATTTTTTAGCTGTGGTCTAAGAATTGAAGCTCTGAGATTATCCATGCGTCCCGAATAGTTGGGTGTTTGTAGCCTGATGTCAGAAAATACTTCTGGTTTGGGTGCCGCTCCATGCCTCTCATAAAGCATATATGAGCCAGAATAAATAATAGCTCGAGCCATAAACTCTTCGTCATTTGAAGTCAAAAGACCTCCCTCTCCAGAATTCAAATGTTTATAGGTCTGTGTACTAAAACATGCGGCAAATCCAAAATTACCGCTCTTTTGTTTTTTCCATTCGGCACCCATAGTATGAGCACAATCCTCGATCAAAATTAAATTATTATCATTGACGATTTCCATCAACTTATCCATATCAACAAGGTGTCCTCGCATGTGTGATATAAGTAAAAAACGTGCTCCACTTTTGGCTAATTTTTTGGAAAGATTATCTAAATTTAGAACAAGATCTTTTGTAATTTCAACAAAAATAGGAGCTCCTCCAGCATTAGAAATGGCTCCTGGAACTGGCGCAAGAGTAAACGCATTTGTCAATACACTTTCCCCAGGTTTGAGTCCAGCAGCCTTTAATGCAACGCTCATAGCATAACCTCCAGAAGCACAGGCTAGACAGTATTTACTGCCCTGATAAGTTGCATACTCCTGTTCAAGTAGAGATACCTCTGAAAGCTCATTTTCAACAGTATTGTATCGATGAAGCCTTCCAGATTTAAGGACATCGGTAGCAGCATCAATAGCCTCTTGACTAATGGACTCTTGCTGAGTAAAGGGTCTTGTAAATGCTCTAATGGTCATTATTTCTTGTTACCTTTCATAAAGAGATAGGGAAATAAAATAATATAGAAAATCTTTAACTAAAAGGCGTTATTTTCATGAAAAGTAAATAAATAAACCTTATAATTCAATTTATGAAAAACATGCCTCCAGTCGTCATTGTCGCAATAATCATGGCGATAGCTATTTTACTTATTCAGTATTTCTTTAAGGTCTATTAGACTTAGATTCTAGATCAATATTAATAACCAATATCGAAAAAACTACATACACTCCCACAACATGGGAGAAGAAATTAATAGTAATTTATGAAGGCTTGGCTGAGTGATAAAAAAATAAAAAACGCACAAAGCAAGGATGCTTAGCATAAACCTTACTTTTGACATTGACTGAAAATCTTGATCTTCTTTGACTTCTATAGAGTAATTGTTTGATTTGCTTTGATTCATATCTAAACTAAGTCTTATCCTTTAATGAGAGAGTGAGTTCAAACTTTGCCACAACCTCAGAAGAAATTGAGGGGACAATTGCCTCAATGTTTAATTTGTAGTTGTGTCTTTCAGTTGAATTGGCAACCTTTTCAACAAGCTCTTTGACAGCCAGACCATCGTTGCATATGAAATGAACATCTCCCTCAGGTCTTTTCAGAAAATCAGCCTTAAAGTCTTTAAAAATTAAGGCAATTTTTCGGCCACTATCCTGAATAGGATTCATAGCAAGGAATCCACCCGTTATATCAGCACCGACAGCTAAAGCTCCAAAATACATACTCCCTAAATGATTCTTTGTTTTTCTTTTTAAAGAGATTCTAATCTCAATCTTTTCATCTGTATGCTCTATGACCTTTGGTCGGCAATACCAGATCATCGGCACCTTTGTTATGCCAAACAATTGAATCAATCGATTTGTCTTTATTGCCATTGAATCCATAGAATCTATTTGAAAATATGAGTTAAATAAATCAGACTATACAGAATAATCATCAACGACAGAACATTCTGCACTCAGTGCAGTAGCGGTAAGCTTATCAATATCGTCTGATGGCCATCTAAATACCTCGGCAAAGTAAAAGCTTCCGTATGAATATTCGAAGTTATCGCCATAAAACTGCTCACCACTTTGTGACATATCGTTAATCTTAAACTCGATTCCCTTAAAGTAGTTTGCATCGTTACCAAACTGAATCAGGTCATCTCGAACAACCCTAAACTTAAATTTTTGAGGAATATAATTAATCAACTTTCCCTCTTTAATTTCAATTGCCTGAGTCATCTCACAATAATAGAGATCGCCAACCTTTGAAAAGGTGCTCAAAGGGAGCAAAATGAAGACTAATAACCAGAAAAAAAATTTCATTTTTAAATAATTCTCTTAATTTCGGATCTATTTATTATCAATTGAACTAAATTTTATATTGATAAATTGCTGATTATTTAAATAATCTCAATAAATATAAATTCATATATATGATATAATATACTTCTCATTAAGTTTTATTCAATAAAATTTAATCACAGTTTTTTTTATTTTATATACAAGGAGTTAGCGTGATTCAATTTATAGTTCATGACGAAAACGATTCTGTCGGTGTTGCTACAGTTGAGGGTCTTAAGGCAAACGATACACTAACTGGATGGATAATGGATCAAGATGTTCTAATCGATATCAAAATCAATCAAGATATTCCAATTGGTCATAAACTTGCTATTAAAGATCTTAAGGAAGATGACACTGTCATCAAATATGGGGTAGATATTGGAAGAACAATTTCAAAGATTGCAGTTGGCGATCATCTACATGTTCATAATGTTAAAACAAAGAGGTGGTAATGATAAATTTAGATCAAAAAATCTACGGATATAGACGCGACAATAACAGAGTAGGAATTCGCAATTACGTAGTTATTCTACCTGTTGATGATATTTCAAATGCTGCCTGTGAAGCTGTGAGTAATAATATTA
>CAZEAO010000049.1:0-8987 GCA_964510245.1 uncultured Piscirickettsiaceae bacterium
CCGCTGTTTGTAGGTTACGCATATCGTTCATTGCATCAAAAATACGCAAAACACCAACACCATTTTCTGCACAACGGTCAACAAAATTTCGCACCACGTCGTCACTGTAATGACGATAGCCTAATAAATTCTGGCCTCTAAGCAGCATTTGCTGTGGCGTATTAGGCATCGCTTTGCTAATTTCTCTAATTCTGTCCCAAGGGTCTTCGCCCAAAAAACGGATGCATGAATCAAAAGTAGCCCCGCCCCAAGATTCCATTGACCAATAACCTACCTTGTCTAGCTTTTCAGCAATTGGTAGCATATCGTCGATTCTCATCCTGGTCGCAAAAAGTGACTGGTGTCCATCTCTTAAAACAAGTTCAGTAATTCCTACAGGTTGCGTATTGACATCATTTGACATAAATTAAGCTCCAGTATGTATTTTAATTGCTTTCTCAATGATTGATCTTGTGTCTTCATCTATCAAGTTATTCGTTTGAATAGGTGCAACAGAAGTGCTAGCTACAAAGGGCTGGAGTTTTAACACAGAAGCTGACATAAAGCTTGTTAGAGCAACCATTAAAGCCAGAAATGCAAAAACAAATCCCATCCCAAAAAGGGTTAGGTTTATTGCATCACTTAGTAAGTTACTATCCATAATTTAAAATACTTAAAAAATATGATTATAAGATCTATATTATATCATATATATGAATTATAAATCAATTCATCATATTGGTACCAGTGGACGGGCTCGAACCGTCACTCCCGTTAAGGAACCGGATTTTGAATCCGGCGTGTCTACCAATTCCACCACACTGGCTTAATTTAGGGTTATTTATGTCTGAAAGTAATCCTTCCTTTGGTTAAATCATAAGGAGTCATCTCTACAGTTACCTTATCGCCAGGCAATATACGTATGTAGTGCTTACGAATCTTTCCAGAAATATGAGCAAGAACGTTGTGACCATTTTCCAATTCAACTTTAAATGTTGTATTTGGTAACTTTTCCTTTACTACACCTTCTAACTCAATGTAATCACTTTTTGACATATATTCATTTAATATAATTTGAAAACCAAAAGGCATTATACCTAAATACTTTTATTTTTTGCATTAGGAATTACTGCATAAACCTCATTGCAGCAAGAAAAAAACTAAATCGAGATTGAAAAATTAATGTATGTGTCTCTTTGAATGAACCCAACCTTGGAGCTTTTGGAAATCTGTTTTCTTTTCAGGTTGAACGATTTTTTCAAGCTCAATTAGTCTCTCATTTAGCTCATTAAAGGCATTAGTATAATGCTTACTCTTGATAGACTCTTGGTATAGCTTAGATTTAAGTGTAGCAATCACAGAAACTAAATCTTGATCATTGTTAGCTTCATTCACAGCAACATCTTTATTTAATTTAGCCTGAGTATCTTGAAAACGTTTAAGTTGTTGAGTGGCCTGAGATTCACCAGTAATTTGTGAGTCATTGAAAGCTAGATTACTTGGATTGAATGGTGTTACTCTTTCAGAAATATTTAAGTCTTGGAGGGAGCCTCTGGTTGTAGGTTGTTGGACGGTAAAGCCACTAACACCTAAAAGGCGTGCAACCCATGAAATTCCAAATCTAATCACCTGAACTCCTGATATAGTTTTGTATATGTTACCCAAACAATTTATATTTGTGGATTTTTTTTATTAATTTTTATTAATTAATAGATTGATTAAATCTTCATCAGAAGGGTTTTCAGTAGTCTCTATATTATTAAATCCAAAATCTTCAGCAATTTCTTTAAGTCTCTCACTGAAAACAATAATTTTTTTTGAAATTAAAACTTCTTCTAGATTAGAAGAAATACACTTAACTAAACGCATAATATTAACCAGGCTCTCATTACTAGTAGCCATTAACACACCATCAGCCTTATTTATAAATAACGAAATTGAATCAGTATGGAGTGTTGTAACTTCACAAGGAACTCTCTCATAGACTTCAAAATAATCTACTTGGTTTGAGACGCTTAAATTATCTTTTAATGTTTCCGAGCCTCCCCTTCCTCTAACAATTAAGATTTTTTTGTTTGATAAATCAGAACATTCTTTAATCTTCAGAAGCTCTAAACTTGAGGCATTTTTTTTAGGAAAGCAATCAACTGTAATATTTTTTTTTATTAGTTGTTCAGCAGTCACAGGACCTACTGCAAATACTTTAATAAGTGGGGAAAATAAATCCTCAAAATATTCTTCAGCATAATTAACCGCGTTTACGCTAATGAAGATAATTACATCATACTTTTGTCCTAAAGTTATGGGCTTTAACTTTTTGATTTCGAAGGCAGGAAAAAAAGCATAATCAATTCCTTTTGCTTTAAGAATTGACTCTAAATTTTTTGTTTGCGTTAAGGGTCTGGTTACTAACAACATCCAAATATTATAAATATATGATTTAAAAAACTTTGATATTTGTCAAAATTGATAAGGCTTTAATAAAATAATCTCAAAACAGTGATTAATAAAAATTAAACTGTGATGACTTTATAATAGTCTTTAAATTATTCTTTTCATCAATATGTTTCTATCAATTTTATCTCTTTTAATTGGCTTTTGTCTCCTGATATGGAGTGCAGATGCATTCACTGACAATGGAGCTAAAGTTGCTAGAATTTTTAATATTTCACCGCTCGTTATTGGTCTACTTATTTTCGGCTTTGGTACGTCAGCACCAGAAATGCTAGTCTCTGGTTTAGCGGCCTATGAGGGCCATCCTGAATTAAGCGTTGGAAATGCTTTTGGATCGAATATTTTTAATATTGGCTTAGTGCTTGCCATTACAGCCATGATTTATCCAGTCACAGTAGAGAAAGATGTCTTAAAGAAAGAATGGAGTTTTTTGTTTGTATCATCTTTAATCGCAGGTTTTTTACTTCTGGACGGACTATTAAGCTTTATGGATGGACTTATCCTTTTGGCTTTATTGTTTCTGTTTCTTTTCTATGTCTTTAATCAATCAAAAAAAGGCAACAACATCGAACTTGAGAACTATGAGGAGCCGATTGCTAATCAAGAAAAAGGTAAAACATGGCTCCTTCTCTTGGTATCACTCATTATTTTAGTTTCTAGTGCAAGGCTTGTCGTATGGGGTGGGACTAATCTAGCTTTAGCGTTTGGCGTAAGTGATTTAATTATTGGACTCACTGTAGTGGCTCTTGGAACCAGCCTTCCTGAACTTGCCGTCGCCATAAGTAGCGCATTAAAAAGGCAACATCAAATGATTATGGGTAATATTATTGGATCAAATCTATTTAATACCCTTGGTGTTTTAGCGATACCTGGATTAATTCTTCCATTTCAAATTCCAACTGAAGTGATGAGTAGAGACTATATTTTCATGATCACTCTCACCATTCTAATACTTATTTTATCAATAAAACTAAAAATCAACCGCGTTGGTGGCATAATTTTATTTGCAATTCTAGCCTCATACTTATATCAATTAGTTTGGATTTAATATTAAAAAATCTGAATGACACCAGAGATTTAGCAGAAAAGCTAGCTCAGTGCTGCTCTAATACTCAATCTCCTTGCGTGATTTATTTAATTGGCGACCTTGGAGCTGGCAAAACAACCTTTGCTCAAAACTTTATAAGGTACTTTGGATTTGTCAGGGTAAAAAGTCCAACTTACACTTTGGTTGAAACTTATCAAAATGATAAAGCTGACATTCATCACTTTGATTTTTATCGTTTAACTGATCCTGAAGAATTGGAGTTTATAGGAATACGTGAATATCAAAAATTAAATAGTCTTCAATTAATTGAATGGCCAGAATTAGGAAAAGGCGTTCTAGCAAAAGCTGATATTTCTATCAAATTAAGTGGCAATGGAGAGGCAAGAAAGGTCAACATATCATTTGAAACAGAATTAGGAAAGTCAATTTTAGAATGCGCTACTGGATAAGTCTTTTTATTTTTCTCTTTGCTGCAGTTGCTTATAGTGACGACAAAACGACACTTTATGATTTTAGATATTGGTCCGCGCCGGACCATACTCGAATTGTTATCGATAAAGAAGAAGATACTCTTTTTAATATCGAAAGTTATAATGATTACGTCATTATCAGTTTCGATGATGCTGAAGTTTTATCGGAAACCTTTTCGAATATTTTTTTCAAAGATAACCGAATACAAAAAGTACGAATTAAGCGTGATAAAAACACACTTAAATTAATCGTTCACATTAGTAATAAATTTAAAGTTAAGTATTTTACTCTAGACCCAAACGCCAAGTACATACACCATAGACTTGTAGTTGACATCATGGATGCAGAGTCAAAAGTGGCAAAAAAACAAAAAAAGCCGGACACCCCTCCTTCAATTAGAAGTCAAAAAATCATCCTTGTTGACGCTGGCCATGGAGGTGAGGACTCTGGTGCAGTTGGTAAAAATAAATCTTTAGAAAAGGATGTTAATTTAGCTATAGCAAAAAAACTTGCCTCAATTATTAATCAAGATAAAGACCTGAAAGCAGTCTTAACAAGAGGTGGAGATTATTATGTCCCTCTTACAAAAAGACTAACAATTGCTCAAAAACAAAAAGCAACAATGTTTATTTCTATACATGCAGACTCAGTAAAAAGTATCAATGCAAAAGGAGCATCAGTCTATACATTAAGTGAAAAAGGAAACAATAGCCAGCTCGCAAAGCAACTTGAGGAATCACAAAATGTTGCAGACCAGTTTGGAGGAGTTGAAACTGTGATAGATAATGATCAATTTTTGAAAAGCATCTTGACAGACTACTCTAGGAAAGACAGGGAAATGCAGTCTTTTCAGCTTGCTCAAGAGATAATTTCGCAGTTAGATAAAATTGGACCTATTCATAAAAAATTGCCTCAAAAAGCAAATTTCGTAGTTTTAAAATCACCTGCAATCCCGTCGGTTTTAGTTGAAACAGCTTTTATTTCAAATCCTACCCAAGAAAAACGCTTGACTAATAAGAGACAACAACAAAAAATTGCGGAGTCAATTTATCAAGGAATAATGAATTACTACCGTAAACTTGATTAATCTTTTTGAGGTGATTTTTTTCTAAGAATAATTGCGTCACTTATCAATTGATGGACACTAACTATCATATATGGATCAAAATCATAGTAAGGCAAAACTTTGGAAAACTGAGATTTGCATATGGCGCAGATTGCAGCCAATGTATTTACGCCACTTTCTTGCTCACTTTTTTTCAAGGCATGCATTCTTGGCTTTGCTCCCTTAATCCTTAGATCAATCAGATCATCAGTCAAAAGTCCTCCGCCACCTCCACAACAAAAGGTGGATGACTCAATTGTATTTTTTGACATATCGACAAAATGATTACAAGCAGCTTTAATTACTTCTCTGGGCAAGATAAATTGACCATTTTTAATATTGCCCATATTGCTACCTCTGGCTACATTGCAAGAATCATGAAATGTTACTACTCGATGATCATTTTTCGACTTGTCAAATGATAATTGATTGTTTTGAATTAAATCAAATGTAAACTCGATTATATGCTGTGGCTGAGGGTAGTTACTATCTAGCTGTTTTTGAAGCTGCATTGAATACTTATCGACAGCGCCGCTTCCTATTCCGGAGAGAGTATTCCAAAAACTGTAGGCAACTCGCCAAGCATGTCCACATTCTCCAACAACGACGCGCTTTACATTTAAATCAAGTGCTGCCTTACGAATTCGAAGTGCACCTTGCTTCATGACGTCATAATTCCCAATAAAAATACCAAAATTTGCAGCCTCTGAAGCGTAAGAGCTTAATGTCCAACTAACGCCACTTTCATGAAAAACCTTAGCATATCCAATGAGGCCATCAATGTGTGGCTCTGCAAAAAAATCAGCTGAAGGTGAAACCATTAACACTTCTGAATTTTTGATATCTATGGGTAATTTAATATCTATGCCAGTATCTTCTTTAATTTCTTCCTCGAGGTCCATAAGTGTGTCTCGCAAAGCAGGCTCAGGCATACCCAAATTATTACCAATTTTCTTTACTTTTCCTAAAATTTGATTGGAATATTTTTGACCAACGCCTATAACATTCATCACTTCCCGTGCTGCCATAGAAATCTCAGCTGTATCTATTCCTGATGGGCAGTATACTGCGCACCTTCGACACTGAGAGCATTGATGAAAATAGTTATACCAATCATCTAACATATCTTCATCAAGATCTTTAGCTCCAACTAGCTTTGGAAAAAACTTTCCTGCAAACGTAAAATACCTTCTGTAAACACTTCTAAATAAATCTTGTCTCGCGACCGGCATGTTTTTAGGGTCAGCAGTCCCTAAATAGTAGTGACACTTGTCAGTACAAGCACCGCATTTAACGCAGGAATCCAAGAAAACCTGAACGGATCGAAATTTAGACTTAGTCTCGCCTATTTTTTCAATTGCTACTTGTTGCCAATTGTCAACTTTTTCATCAGGAAATCCCAAGTCATTTTGAATTTCTTGGGTAGCCTTGAAAGGACCTTCTCCAGCCATTGAGTCTCTATCTATTGGAGGAGTTTCAACGTAAGTTGGAAGTTTAATTTGATTAGTATTTGACAAGACTATTTAACCTCTTCATGATTATTTTCAATATCAATTTTTAAACTCTCTTCCTTTTTTGATGCCCAATTTGATAAATGTCTTTTTTTACGAGCATTGTCTATCTGGTTAAATGTAGGTGAAAAAAAGATACCAGGAGCATGCAACAACTTGGAAATAGGAAAAATGGCAACAAGACAAAAGACAGGAAAAATATGCGCCAAAAAAATAAACTCTCTAGGTAATTCTGACCACTTGAAGGTAATCAATCCCTCAGCAAAATTATAAACCATCAGTAAATTTGGATGATGGTTGGCAAATGTCATTATCATTCCAGTAGAAGCAATAACAATCAAAACAAGCAACATTAGGTAATCTGATGGTGCAGATATATATCTCACTCTATCAACAAATATTCTTCTACCTAGTAATCCAGTCAAGCCAAAAATGAGTGGATATGAGGCATATTTAAATGATTCAGTTTTATAAAGAATTAGTGGCGCTTCTCCTGGCCAAAAATAGACTAAATGACGAAAAAACAAAAGAACCAAAGCTAGATGAAAACTCCAACCAAAGATCCAGGTCCATTTATTGGCTTTAAAAAGACTTGAAAATAGAAAAATTTCTCGAAGAAACCTAAGAAAAACCCCTTTTGCGTCTAAAGAAGTTGGTGCAATTGGTATTTTAAGTGGAGCAGGAGTATTCCAATACTGAACTAGTTTATAAGAAACACCCAAAATAAATACTAGAACAGAAATATAAATAAAAAATATAAATAAAACACTTATCAATGACATATGACTTTATCTCTTTTACAAAAAACGCAAGTCAATACTAATTTTAAACTAACAATGTTTAATCAAACACAGCCTGTTGGTTTTGGAAGGCCAGCAAATCGACAACCTTGCTTTGCAGGACCATATGGAAAGAGAGAGTATAAATAACGTGAATTACCTTTATCATTTCCAAGTTTTTTCGCAATGGCTTTGGTCAGGACCCTAACAGCAGGGGCAAACTCATACTCCTTATAATACTCCTGTAGAAAGTTTATAACTTCCCAATGCTCAGGTGATAATTCAATACCATCCTCTTCAGCCATAGTGTGGGCAATCTCAGTTGTCCAATCAGATACTTTCAGTAAGTAGCCCTCTTCATCAACTTCAGCGCCTAATATTTCAGCCATAACTATTTTTAAATCTTCAAGAATTTATTAAAAAATTATTCACACTTGATGCAACACCTCTTCCTTCATTGATTGCCCAAACAACCAATGACTGCCCCCTACGACAATCTCCGGCAGAAAAAATTCCTTCTTTTGATGTTCTATAATCTCCATGATCAGACTGGTAGTTACCTCTTTGATCAAGTTCAATATCAGCATCATTACTTAAATAGTGTTCTGGAGACACAAAACCCATAGACAGTAAAACTAATTCTGAATCCCAGGTTTTCTCGGTTCCCTCAATTTCTATTAATTTACCATCATTAAATTCAACGTTAATGGTTTTTATTCCTTTAACATGGCCATGACTATCCTTAAGAAATGACTTTGTTAGGAGCTGATAGTGTCTTGGGTCTTCACCAAAAACCTTGCTTGACTCCTCATGCCCATAGTCAACTCTGAAGATGACCGGCCACTCTGGCCAAGGGTTATTGTTTGAGCGGTTTTCAGGAGGTCGACTCATTAATTCAAAATTAATAATCGATTTAGCACCTTGTCTGAGAGAGGTCCCAATACAGTCAGTTCCGGTGTCACCACCTCCAATAACAATGACATTTTTTCCTTTGGCTGAGAGAATGCTCTCATCAGGATGTCCGTAATCAAGAAGGCTTTTAGTGTTTGATGTCAAGTATTCCATTGCAGGATAAATACCAGTTGCATCTCTATTTTCAGCTGGAAGATCTCTGGCTTGAGTTGCACCTGTAGTGAAAATTACAGCATCAAAACTGTCTTGAAGTTCTTGAGTTGAAATTTCTTTTCCAACATCAACATTGGTTATAAACTCAATCCCTTCATCTCTTAATAACTTAATACGTCGGTCAACGATATCTTTACCAAGTTTCATATTAGGAATGCCATACATTAATAGGCCACCAATTCGATTACTACGCTCATAAACTTTAACAGAATGCCCCATTTGGTTTAGCTCGTCTGCGGCTGCTAGACCTGCAGGACCAGAACCAACTATCGCAACTTTTTTACCCGACCTAGATTCAACTTTTCTAGCTTTAATCCAGCCTTCTTCAAAACCTTTATCAACTATTGCTAATTCTATATTTTTAATTGTGACTGCAGGATTGTTTAGACCAAGGACACATGAGCCTTCGCATGGAGCAGGACATACTCTGCCAGTAAACTCAGGAAAATTATTAGTCTTCTCTAGGCGCTCTAATGCCTCTTGCCATTCATTTTTATAAACAAGATCATTCCATT
>CAZEAO010000050.1:0-8401 GCA_964510245.1 uncultured Piscirickettsiaceae bacterium
ATAATCGATTGGTCCTTGGTTCAAGTCCAAGTAGGCCCACCAAATACCAAAAAAAATTAATTACAAGTACTTTGGCTCTATTATTGACTCATCAATAGATCCATTAATTTCTCGCACGTAGTATGCTTTTGCATTTGGCAAAGATGAAACACAAACTTTAAGCTTTCCATCAATAAAATGTGCTGCAACACCGTCATCGCATGCAATACCCTCCATCATTGAGCCATTTAAAATGGCTTTATGGTACTCCGGCCTTCTCTGTGGCTCACTATCAAAATGTGGGCAATTACTATTCGACAAAAACCCTAAACAGTCTAAGGGAAATAACTTTCCAGTTACTGAATCCGTTAAGCCTTTCTCAAACCAGCATATTGAGCCAGCACTCAACCCCGCCATAATAGCTCCATTTGACCAGGCTTCATTCAAATATTTATCAAGCCGCCACTCCTTCCATAGAACCATAAGATTGCGTGTATTACCTCCACCAACATAAAAAATATCTTTATCTAAAACAAACTCTCGTAAATCTCCTTCGGGAGGACTAAAAAGTGAAAGATGGCTCGTTTCACAATTTAATTTTTTGTATGCAGCATAAAAGCGCCTTCTATAGCTCTCATCATCACCACTTGCTGTAGGAATGAAACAAACTTTTGGATTTTTTTTGTTAGACAAAGATATAAGATACTCATCTAACTTAAGATTTTCAGGTATAGAGGTAAAACCACCTCCACCCATTGCCAATACTTGTTTATTCATTTTTCAAATAAAAATATATTATAGAGAAAATAAATTTTACTCAACATAAAGACTGACAAAATAATAAATACAGCTCTAAATGCTATAATGAAATTATGAACTCAAAAATGCTTTTGAAGCTACTCGAAATAACCTCTGAAGCAGGTGAAATAATTATGAAGCTTCGAGAAAGTTCAATCGTTTATTCATTAAAGAAAGACAGCACTCCATTTACAAGCGCAGATAAAGCTTCACATGAGTATTTAGTTAAATCTTTAGAAATATTAACACCGAACATTCCAATTCTCTCAGAAGAATCATCTCATATTTCATTTTCGGTTCGAAAATCATGGAATGAATATTGGTTAATTGATCCCTTAGACGGCACTCGGGATTTTATAGATGGCTCTCCTGATTTTTGTATTAGTATTGCTCTGATTCAAAATAACTACCCAGCTTTTGGATTAATTTATTCACCTTTTAATAAAACACATTACTATCGACTGGCCAATGAATCGTCAAAAAAAATTGTAAACAAGAAAACATACAATATTCTTACGTCAAAACCTAAAAGGTGGGAAAAAATTGTTGTTGGAAGATACTCGATTAACAACAAAGGCCTCAAAGAACACCTGAGACTTAAAACAAATTTTGAAACTTTTAAACAAGGAAGTGCGCTGAAATTTTGTCTGATTGCAGAAGGTATATACCACTATTATCCAAAATTTGGGCTATGCTCTGAATGGGATACTGCGGCTGGTGTTTGTATACTAGAGGGCGCTGGAGGAAAGGTAGTCGATCTTGAAAACAATGCCTTAAAGTACAATTCAACTAAAGATATTATCAGCCCAGCCTTCAAAGCAAGTGCTTAAGACACAAACCTTAATGAAAAATCTATTGATCTTACTTCTTTTGTAATTGACCCAATAGAAATATAATCAACACCCGTTTCTGCATACTCCTTAATATTGTTCTCATTAATTCCGCCAGAGGCCTCTAGAGGGTAGATCCCTCTCGATATACTGACAGCCTCTTCAAGCTTCTGAGGAGAGAAATTATCACACAGGATTCGCGTGATGTTTTTCATTGTCAAAGCAGATCTAAGTTCATCAAGAGACTCAACCTCAACAATAATTGGTTTAGTGGGAAACTTGCTAACAGCACTTTTTATCGAAGTTTCAAGAGATCCAATCGATAAAATATGGTTTTCTTTTAGCATTATGCAGTCATAAAGACCCATCCTATGGTTCACTCCACCGCCACACTTAACAGCATATTTTTGAGCCTTCCTAAGCCCAGGTATTGTTTTTCTTGTATCAAGTAATTTTGCTTTTGTATTACTAATTAGGTCAACTAATTCAGCAGTTTTTGTAGATGTAGCACTTAGTATCTGCAAAAAATTGAGGGCCGCTCTTTCAGCCGTAACTATTGTTCTTGCAAGCCCACTAATTCTGCATATTATTTCACCAGAACTAACCCTAGAACCGTCTTCGGCCTTCCAGTTTATTTGAGCTGTTGGCTCAAGAGATAAAAAACATAAATTAAAATATTCAATACCACATATAACTGCTCTCTCCCTGCAAACTAACTCGGCTTCAATCATTTTATTTTCAAGCAAACTTGAAGTTAGATCCCCATCTCCAACATCTTCAGACAATGCTAATTGGACAATTTTTTTTATATCACTATTCATTTATAAAATCGATAATTGCTTTAACAGATTTAGAGCTTGATTGATGATTTAATTTGGCATGTATCTTCTCTAACTCCTTAATAAGTCTAGTGTTGTCAGACTCTAATAATTTCATAGCATGGTCAGAGATGTTCTTACCATTGGCATCATTTTGAATTAACTCTGGCACTATATTACTTCCTAAAATTTTATTTGGAAGTGATATTTCATTAGTATTTAGCAATCGACTCGCAATCTGATAGCTCATAAATGAAAGTTTATAAACAATGATCATTGGTACAGCCAATAAGCCCACTTCAAGCGCTGCGGTTCCTGATGCCACAAGCACTAAATCTGAATTACTAATTTTTTTGTGTGCATCACTAATACTTAACTCTATGTCAAGCCCTTCAATAGCCTCATTAACCCAGTCAAAATAATGGTCATTGGCAAGAGATAGTTTAAATGTAAGTTCAGAATCTTTTGATTTCAATAATTTAACTGCTTCTAGAAACTCTGGCAATAAAGATTTAATTTCAAATTCTCTTGAACCTGGCATTAACAGTACATTTTTTGTGGACTTATAATTTATTCTTGGTTTTAAAGTTTCAGCTAACGGATGGCCAACAAAAATAGCATTTTGGTTATGTTTCGTATAGAAATCAACCTCAAACGGAAAAAGGCATAGAACTAAGTCTGTTGATTCTTTAATCTTTTTTACTCTTTGAGGACGCCAAGCCCAGACTGAGGGACTGACAAAATGAATTGTTTTGACACCATGATTTTTTAGTACTTTTTCAACCTTAAAATTAAAGTCTGGAGAGTCAACCCCAATAAATACATCAGGCTTTTCGGAAATGTAATGTTTAGTTATTTTTCTTCTTAGCTTTAAGATGGATGGCATCTTTTTCAATACCTCGCTAAGACCCATCACATTGACTTCATTCATATGCCACAATCTAACACAACCAGCTTCAACCATTTTGTCACCAGCCAAACCGTCTACTTCACAATTAGGGTGATCTTGCTTTAAAGCAACTACCAATGAGGAGGCGATTAAATCACCTGAAGTTTCTGCAGCACTGAGGGCAATTTTCATTTCTTATAACCATCAAGATGACATGTTGAACTGTAGTTAAATTCTTAAGATCTAGGTAAGATAATATCAGGGTTGTCTTCAAAAGACCGATAAATCACTAACACTCCGCCAATAACCTGGACTAATTCAGAGTGCGAAAATTCTATAATTTTGTCAACAATTTGCTGTTTTTCTTCACGATTTTCAACTCTTAACTTGATTTTGATTAACTCATGTTTCAGCATTGTAGAATCAATTTCAGCTAAAACTGACTCACTTAGACCATGCTGACCAATCATAACAAACGGCTTTAGGTCATGCGCCAATGACCTTAAATACTTTTTTTGATTGTTAGTTAGTTTCATCTAAATATAAAGTCTCACTTTCAAAAAGACATTCTATTGTTTCTCTCTTTCTCACCATACTATGGCTTTTTTCACAAACCATAACTTCTGGAACTCTGGGCCTAGAGTTATAGTTAGAGCTGAGAACAAATCCGTACGCGCCGGCTGTCATAATAGCAATATAATCCCCTTTCTCTAGAGTAAGCTTCCTACTTTTTGCTAAAAAATCTGCAGTCTCACAAACTGGACCTACAATATCCCAAGTGTCAGAAACGCCTTCGTTATTATCATCAATTAAAACTGCCTTATGATATGACTCATAAAGAGAGGGTCTAATCAAATCATTCATAGCTCCATCAACAATTGCAAATGACTTAACCTCGTTTTGCTTTAAATATTCAACTTTTGTGACAAAAATGCCTGCATCTCCTGCAATGGAACGTCCAGGTTCGACCAATATCTTCATATTCTCCACTTTTGCAGTAACAGCACTCAGATAGTCTTCAATATTGATAGTATTCTCTTGATCATAGCTTACTCCGACTCCACCACCAATATCTAAGTGCTCTATTTGAATACCTTCAGATTTTAAATTCTCAATCAGTTCTAATGCATGGTCAAGCGCTTCAAGAAAGGGTGATACATCAGTTATTTGTGAACCGATATGATAATCAAGACCACAAACCTTTAAACAACCTGAAGCGTGTGTTTTTTTATACATTGATAAAGCAATATCGGAACCAACACCAAACTTGTTTTCAGAAAGACCAGTGGAAATATAAGGATGAGTCTTTGCATCAACATTTGGATTTACACGAATTGATATTGGTGCAATCATATTCATATTAGAGGCAACTAACTCAATACGATTCAGCTCATCTTCAGACTCAACATTAAAACAATAAATACCGCATTCAAGGGCCTTACGAATAGAATATTCACTTTTAGCAACTCCCGAGAAAACACATTTTTTTGGATCTCCTCCGGCCGCAATAACTCTCTCAAGCTCTCCCAATGAAACAATATCAAAACCAGAGCCTAGATTTGCGAGAATATTTAATACTGCAAGATTAGAATTTGCTTTTACTGCATAACAAATTAGATGCGGATGCTCACTTAAAGAGTTTTTGAATAAATTCCAATTAAACTCTATTTGACTTTTTGAATAGATATAAAGTGGTGAACCATAAGTTTTCATTAAATCTGAAACAGGCACAGACTCAGCATAAAGTTTTTTATTTTGAAAATTGAATGCGTTCAATTGAATTTATTACGAGTAACTAATAGAAGTTGATTCAACAGAGGCTACCTGTGATTCAACAGAGGCTACCTGTGATTCATTAATTGGCACTAAATCACCCATTCGACCGCAAGCTGTTAATGTCATAACAAGCAAAACAAGTAACATATGTTTAATTTGATTTCTCATAGAATTACCATCCCCGTATCAAAGGTATCATTTTACACAAACGCTTTGAGCTGTTGCATAAACAAATCTCTAGGTATTTTGAAGGCTCCTAAGCTTTCTAGATGTTTATTTTCAACCTGACAATCAATCAACTGATAGTGACTATTTTGGAGTAAGAAAGCAAACGCAACTTTTGATGCATTGCTCACCAATGAAAACATCGATTCGCCAAAAAACACTTTTCCTAATGCTATCCCATATAGTCCTCCAACAAGCTTTCCTTGCTCAAAAACCTCATAAGAATGAGCATATCCAGCCTCATGAAGATTAGAATATGCTTCAATCATTTCATCATTTATCCATGTTCCAGCCTGGCCAGACCTTGTAACATTTTGACAGTAGACCATGACATCGATGAATGCAGTATTGATTAATACATCAAATTTGGATGACTTAATAGTCTTCTTTAAGCTTTTTGACATATGAAATGCTGAAGGTGTAATAACCATTCGCGGATCAGGAGAATACCAAATTATAGGTTCATCTTTGCCGTACCATGGAAAGATTCCGTTTGAGTATGCATACAATAATCTCTCAATAGATAAATCTCCACCTATCCCAATCAATCCGTTGGGCTCTTGGAGAGCTAAATCTAATTCTGGAAACTTAATTTCATTGACATCAAGCCAAAAAGACGATGGTATTTCAATCACTCTTTTCGACTATTAATGATATCCCTTGCCATGTAGAGTGCAAGTATACTTCTTGCCTCTGTTAAATCTTCAGTGTAGGTTAAATCTTCTAAATCTGAAAGTTTTTTAGGGACAATCTCAAGAGGTTCTGGCTCGTCACCTTCCGCTATCTCTTCATAAAGATCCTCCGCAAGAACAATATGGGTTTCACTTGACTGATAACCAGGCGCCAGGGTAATCGTTTTTAGAAAGGTTAATTTATTTGCTCCATAACCGATTTCTTCTTTTAATTCTCTTCCAGCAGCCTCAACTGGAGTTTCTCCCTTATCAATCTTTCCTTTAGTTAAACCTAATTCATAGCGTTCAGTTCCTCCTGAAAATTCATAAATCATTAAAACTGTTTCGTCATCTAACATCGGGATAACCAAAACTGCTCCATTTCCCCTAGACATCAATCTTTCATAAACTCGAGTTGCTCCATTAGAGAACTCAACATCCATTGATTCCAGATTAAAAATTCGACTCTGGGCTACAGTATGAATATTGGTAAGTTTAGGCTTTTTTCTCATAATAAACATTATGCCATCGGTTCTGAATTGTTTACCTAATAAAGAGTAAATTTATTAATGACTGTTTTCCCACAATAGAGGAAAAAAGCTATCATTTAGCTCATCACTTTCAATCAATTTATACTTGCGATAGATTTTTCCAGTTCCCCCACAGTTAGTAGGATGGAACGTAGCGTCACTTGGAACGCAGTGTGCCACTATTGCCCTTCGGTGAGTGCTCGAGTTGTTTACTCCTGAGCCATGCCAAGTCATACCATGGTGAAACGAAGCGCCTCCAGCAGGAATATCAACGCCAGCAATGTGAAGAGTTTTTTCATTGTGCTTGACGAAATCATTTAGCTCTTTTTTATAATTTTTTGGTGCATGAAAATTTGCAGATGGTTGAGATAAACCCCATTTATGAGAGCCTGTAGCAAACTCAAGGCCTCCGTTATCTATGTATGCATCATCAAGAGTTATCCAGCATGTAGCCATTGTTTGGGGAATTATCCAGTCATCATACGCAGCATCTTGATGATAGTTTAATGGTTTTCCTTGTGGGGGCTTCCATAAGACATTGTCTTGAATTAGTCTTGCCCCATTCCAGCCCATCAATTTTGAAATACACTCCCCAATGACTGGATTGCAAACTAATTGTTTAATAAGTTTATCTGATTTCCAAGCGTTGCAAATCTGCCTTGTAACATCATGAGGGCCTCTGTCACTTCTCCAATTCCATTCATCAGGCTCAATTCCAGTTTCAAACACGCCATCAAATAGAAGAGCAACCCTATTTTTTAAATCATCTATATATTGCAAATTAAGAAACTTATCAATACTTAGAAACCCATCCCTATTAAAATCATTTAATTGCTCTTCTTTAATTGAAGCTTTAATCATTCAAATCACTCCTAGGCCGACTCTTAATTAGTTATTCAACTCATCATAAACCATTAGCGCTGAGGTATCACTATAGCTATGTCCTTTGTCCATTAAATTAATATATCGATCATAAACCTCTTGGGTGAATGATAACTTTGTGTTATTTCCCTTAGCCTGATCTAAACAATATCCCAAATCTTTCACCATCCATTTAATAGCAAAGCCAAAATCAAACTCTCTTTGGTGCATTGTTTTACCTCTATTTACCATTTGCCATGATTGTGCTGCACCACCGGAAATAGCTGAAAATAATTTATCCATATCTAAATTTTCTGATTCAGCAAAAAGTAGGCCTTCGGATAAGCCCTGTAACAATCCAGCGATACAAATTTGGTTAACCATTTTTGCGAGTTGGCCTGATCCACAATCTCCCATCAAGGTAATGCTTTTAGAATATGTCTGGATGATTGATTCACATGCTTTTAGAACATCTGAATCTCCTCCAGCCATCACACTTAACACACCATTTACAGCACCAGCCTCTCCGCCACTCACTGGCGCATCAATAAAGTCTATACCTTTAGTCTTTAATGATTCATTTAAATGCTTTGCTAGTTTAAATGAGGTGGTAGTATGATCAATAAAAATAGATCCATCTTTAAGATGAGGAAACATCCCGCCTTCAGAAAAAACAATCTCCATCATGTCTTCATCTCGGCCAGTGCATGTAATCACTACATCTGCGTCTTTAACTGCATCTTCAATAGTTGTTGCAACCCTTCCCTGATAATCACCTCCCCATTTGGTAGATTTTTTTGACGTTCGATTAAAAACACTAACATTAAATAGCCCAGAATTTGATAAGTGTCCTGCCATTGGATAACCCATAGTCCCAAGTCCAATAAAAGTTACATTTTTTTTGCTGCTCATGCTATTACCTAGATTTGTTATAAAATTATTTGGAATTATACGACATATTTGATTTGTCTGAAACCCCTTCTACTAAAGGGTTCTTACAATCCAAAATTCATAAACACTGTTG
>CAZEAO010000051.1:0-8150 GCA_964510245.1 uncultured Piscirickettsiaceae bacterium
AGATCTAAAGAAGTTTATTTATTGGCAACTCAGTTAAAATAATTCCTTATGCAAAATTTCACTGAAATACAAGCTCTAATGAAGAGCGAACTTGAACTTATGGATCAAATTCTAATCAATAGACTTGATTCCAATGTTGATCTTATTAGTCAAATGAGTCACTACATTATTAATTCAGGCGGAAAACGCATAAGACCTTTGCTTCTTCTTTTGTGTGCTAATGCAACAAAATATAAGGGCAACCATCATTACTCAATGGCCGTAGTCATTGAACTCATTCACACCGCAACTCTTCTTCATGATGATGTGGTCGATCAATCGAAAACTCGTCGTGGTCAAAAAACTGCAAATGAGCTATGGGGAAACGCTCCAAGTATCCTTGTGGGTGATTTTCTCTATTCAAGAGCTTTTGAAATAATGGTTGAGCCAAACTCAATGGCAATTTTGAAAGTTTTATCGAAAGCAACTAATCAAATCTCAGAGGGAGAAGTCCTTCAATTGCTTAACATAAAAAATGCCAAAGTCACACAATCAGAATACTTTTCTGTCATTGAAAGAAAAACGGCATGTTTATTTGAAGCAGCATGTCAGATTGCTGGAATTTTATCTAAATCTGATAAATTAACCATTGATGCACTTGGCAGCTTTGGCATACACCTTGGAAATGCCTTTCAAATCATTGATGACACATTGGATTATGACTCAGACTCGGTCACTATCGGAAAAGAAATTGGTGATGACTTATCTGAAGGAAAGGTTACTCTCCCTATGATTTATGCATTAGAAAAAACAAATAAAACTGAAAATAAAATACTAATAGATGCAATCCAAAATTCAGACGTGTCTAGTATTGATGTAATTGTTGAGATTCTACTAGATGTAAATGCCTTCCAATATAGCCGCAATATTGCAAGTGAACAGTCAAACAAAGCACTTAAGTCAATTAATTCTCTCCCAAGCTCAGAATATAAAACTGCACTCAAACTTTTGTGTGAACTTTCCCTTGAAAGAAGCTCTTAAGTCTTTTAATGCTAACTCCTAAACTTAAAAAACAGATTCGTTCCTCTTTTGATAACGCGAAAACCCATTTAAGCAATTTTAGTAATCGATCATCTCAAAATAAAATGATTGCTGAGATTTCTAAAACACTGATGGGTGAATATTCAGATTCTAATTCTATTATTTGTGTTGAAGCGCCTACAGGGACTGGAAAAACCATGGCTTATTTTGTTAGCTGCCTTCCTATTGCAAAAGCCACGAAAAAGAAACTAGTAATTGCATCAGCAAATGTGGCACTTCAAGAGCAAATTCTTAACAAGGATATTGTTGAAGCTAAAAAATATTCGTCTGTAGATTTTGAATATGCTTTAGCTAAAGGAAGATCTCGCTATCTTTGTATAAGAAATTTAATTAATTTAACTGAATCAAACTTAAACTCAACCTCACTTTTTGAAGACGCTTTGCTGTGGGATGAAAAACCAACAAAAACTGATCTTGATATACTTTCAGAAATGGCTGATAGCTACTCTTCAAAAAGATGGAATGGTGAAGTTGACGATTTAGAAAGTCCGCCTGAAAATAGTCTTTGGCAAAAGGTTGCTTGCAACAGGTTTACTTGTAATTCAAAAAACTGTGAATTCTATAATGATTGCTCTTTTTTTAGAGCCAGAAAAAAAGCTTCTCAGTCAGATGTAATTATTGCAAATCACGACCTTGTTCTTGCTGATATTATCAACGGTAATAACGTTCTTCCAGATGTTGAAGATTGCATTTTTGTTTTTGATGAAGCTCATCATTTATCTCAAAAGGCACTGTCTCATTTTTCGACAAGTGGTAGCACTGAATTCATGAAAACTTCAATTCGCCAAAGCCAGAGCTCAATTGATCAAATCATTAAAATAACAAAATCTAAATCTTCAAAAAGCTATATTGAAAAAGTTGATTTAGCATTAAAAGATTTAATTGACTTAATTTCAAGTCTTGAATTCCAAGATGATATTTTCCTTTTTCCAATAACTGGTATACCAAAAGAAATTACGAATCTGACTAAACAACTCTTTGTTTTATTTAACTCTGCTTACAATGACTTCTATGAGTTTAAGGACATTTGGGAAGAGTATCTTAAAGTGAATAGTATAGAACAATCAATTACTAACAACATAAATAATATAATTGGTCAGAACAATCAAAATCTTTCTTCTATTCTATCTCTCTTATCTACCTTTAATCAGACTCAAGACCCTGAAAAGCCACCTCTTAGTAATTGGATTAGTCAATCAAGACTTGCAAACAAAAAATTTAATTATCAACTAAATTCGGCAAAAATTGATGTTTCAAGTTCGCTTAATAAAATGATTTGGTCAAAAGCTGCAGGTGTAGTTTTAACTTCAGCAACTTTGACAGCACTTGGGAGCTTTAACAGATTCAATCGACAACTTGGATTAAATCCAAGCGAGAATCAATACCTCAGATTGGCTTCACCTTTTGATCATCAGTCGGTTGATTTTATAGTTGGAAATATAAAGGCAAGTCCTACCAATACTTTTGAACACACGCAAGAGGTTGCTCTAGAGTTAATCAAGAGAATAGATACAAGTTCTGCATCTCTAGTGTTATTTGCTTCCAATAATCAAATGCAGGAGGTTGCAGATTTAATCGAAAAATCAATTGATTGTGAGCTATTGATTCAGGGTGAATATAGTAAAAAAAATATTCTAACTAGGCACATTGAAAATCGCAAAAAGAAAAAAGGAAGTATTATTTTTGGACTAGATAGTTTTGCAGAAGGAGTCGATCTTAAAGGTGATAATTTAAATCATGTTTTTATATCTAAACTCAGATTTAGTGTCCCAACATCTCCAATAGAAATGACCACTCAATCTTATCTTGAATCTATAAACAGGAATTCATTCATGGAAATTTCTCTTCCAGACGCGTCATTAAGATTAATTCAAGCTTGTGGAAGGCTTATCAGAACTGAAACAGATACTGGAAAAATTACGATTTTTGACAATAGATTGGTCTCAAAATTTTATGGAAAGCTTCTTCTTAAATCTCTTCCTGATTTTAATATTATTATTGAATAATTAACTTAAATCAGTAAATATTAGTTACTTAACCTAAAATACAACCTATAAATCAATTATTAATGACGTAAGATATGCACAACAGAACCAAAGAAAGTCATAAAGTAACCATCATTGGTGCATTAGTTGATTTTATTCTTTCAATCATAAAAATCTTCTTAGGTTTTCTTGGACAATCAGGCGCTTTAATTGCGGATGGGATACATTCATTATCAGACTTATTGACTGACTGGGTTACTTGGTATACTGCAAAAATTTCTGGAGATGCTCCAGATGCTGATCATCCATATGGTCACGAAAGATTTGAAACAGTTGCAACGCTTGGTCTGAGTATTTTTTTAGCGATTGTTGGTACCATTATTATCATTGATGGCTTTGAACGCATTTCAAATCCCAACGAACTTAAATACGAAAATTGGCTGATTGCAGCTGCTACTCTATCAATTCTTAGTAAAGAAGGTTTATATTGGTACACAATAAAAATAGCTAAAGATATTAAGTCAAACCTACTTAGAGCAAATGCTTGGCATCACCGAACAGACGCTTTTTCATCTATTGTTGTCGTAATTGGAATTATCGGAGCTGCAAATGGTTATTATTTCCTAGACAGTGTTGCAGCAATTATTGTTGGAATAATCATTATTTATATCGGCTGGCAACTTGGATTTGAGGCTACTAAAGAACTTGTTGATACGTCGATTGACCAAGAAGATATTAAATCCTTAAAAAAAGCACTGTCAGAAATCAAAGGTGTAAATAGTGTTCACACTCTAAGAACTCGCAAAGTGGGTCATAAAAAGTCAGCAGATGTTCATGTTCAAGTAAACCCTTTTTTATCCGTAAGTGAAGGTCACATTATCAGTGTTAGTGTTGAACGTGTAGCTAAAGAATGTATTGAAGATCTCGATGATGTTACTGTTCATATAGACCCTGAAAATGATGAAGAAAAAGAAAATGCGCCCTATAAAGACCTGCCAGAAAGAGCTCAGGCTTTAAAAATAATTAGTCAGTCTTTAAAACTTGCTAACATTAATTACAAAATTGAAAAAACCCAACTTCATTATTTGGATGGAGAAATATTGGTTGATTTTTATTTATCAATAGACTACTTAAAAGATAGGGAAATTGAAGATATTAGACTAAAACTTAGTTTGGCTCTTGAGAAACTTCAGGGGTTTGGCGAAGTAAAAGTTTACTTCAGTTGATTCAAAGAGCATGGTAACCATGGCATATTGCGCCTGCGAGAGCATCTCCAGCATCGGCTTGTGGAGCTTTATTTAGTTTTAAAAGCTGCTGTACCATAAATGAAACCTGTTCTTTTGTTGCATGACCTCTTCCGACAACGGTTTTTTTAATTTGGTTAGCAGTGTAATCAATAATTGGAATGCCTTTTCCGCCTGCTGCTGAAATTATTGCCCCCCGAGCATGGCCGAGCTTTATTGCAGCATCAGGGTTTGGTCTATCTGGACGCATAAAGACTCTCTCAACCACAACAATATCAACCTCATGCGTATCAATAATTTCTTTAATGCCATCATAAATCGTAATGATTCTATCATTCAAATCACCCTTGGTTCTAATACACCCACTATTGATATATGAAAACTTAAGTTTATTAGCTTCTATTAAACCAAAACCAGTAATTCTTGAACCAGGATCTACGCCGAGGATTTTCATAAAGCTATTCTATCAGCTAAGCAAATACAAGCCAGTATTTTAGTAAAAAAGATATAATGCGATTAAACATTAAAACAGAAGTATTATGTCCGTTATTGAATTATCACAATCAAACTTTGATGAAACAATAAGTAACAATGATATTGTGATTATTGACTTTTGGGCACCATGGTGTGGACCATGTCTTCAATTTGCCCCGACGTTTAAGGAAGCTTCTGAAAAAATTGATGGTGTGACCTTTGCAAAAGTAAATACCGAAGAAGAACAGGCACTTGGAGCGCACTATAGGATTAGATCAATCCCCACCTTAATGATCTTCAGAGAGCAGATTGGAATTTTCTCTCAACCCGGATCAATGACCGCAAAAGATTTAGAGGTTTTATTGGACAAAGCAAAATCACTAGATATGAATGAAGTTAGAAAAGAGCTAGAAAAACAAAAGTGATCTTACAAAAGAAACTCTGAGTATTTTTTCTCACTATAACCCACCATTACTTTACCATTTTTAATTAAAACTGGCCTCTTTATAAGAGTGGGGTATTTTCTTACCAGTTCATAATCAATGCTTTGCTTGTCTGCATCCGATAACGTTCGAAAGGTTGTGGAGCGTTTATTAATCAATAAATCAAGGCCAACAGCTTGCTTTATTGTTTCGAATAAACTTTCAGATATTGGGTTTTCTCTGTAGTCTATAAATTCATATGGTAATGCGAAACCAGAAAGAAACTTGATAGCTTTTTTGACTGTATCACAATTATTAATACCATAGATTTTGACTGGATTACTCATAAATTTATACCTCTAAGAGGAACGTTACTGGCCCATCATTTATCAATGAAACTTTCATATCAGCCCCAAAAACTCCAGTCTGGATTTTAAGATTAGACTCCTTTATTTTTTCTATAAAGTAGTTGTAAAGAGCCTCTGCCTCAACTGGTGGCATTGCTGTTGAAAAACCTGCACGAGTTCCATTTTTAGTATCTGCTGCCAAAGTAAATTGAGAAATAATTAATAGGTCGCCATTGACATCCTTAAGGCTGAGATTCATTTTTTGATTTTCATCAGGAAAGACCCTATAAGAAATAATCTTATTGATCATTTTCTCTGCGATAGGCTTACTATCTTGTTTTGCTAGCCCTAAAAAAACTAAAAGACCTTTATCTATTCTGCCAATTACTTTCCCGCTCACCTTTACCTGTGAAGACTCTACTCTCTGAATTAACGCCTTCATATAGCTAAGAAGAAAGATAAGAAATGTCTGCAACTGAAAGAAATAGAATTCTTACTCTTCTAATTAGAGCAAGTCTTGAGCTTTTTACTTTCTCATCATCAACATTAACCATAACATTATTAAAGAAAGAATCAATTGAGTCTTTTAAGTCGATTAAAGATTTCATGATTTCTTTATAATCCTTGGTGCTTAAAAGTTTTTTTGATAAGGATTCAGTAGCTTTAAAAAGCATCTTTTCAGAGTCTTCAACTAACATTATTGGATTTAGTTCTTCTTTTTTCTCGTCAGAGTCTTTTAAAATGTTTGCGATCCTTTTATTGGATTCAATTAAGCTCTTAGAATTTTTACTCTGAGTGAAATCATTTAACGCTTCAACACGCAGGTGGAAATCTAAAGGAGAGTCTGGACTAACAGCGAGAACAGCTTCATAAATATTACTATCTATATTCGCATCCCTATAGTAGGCTTTAAGTCGATCCATCATAAAAGTATAGATATCACCCCCACACCTGCTGTCAACCCCTTTAAGATGTAGATTAAGGGAAAAATCAATGAGAGACTTGAGATTTAAATCTATTTTTGCTTCCAATAAAATTCTGAGCATACCAAGAGCGATTCTTCTTAACGCATAGGGGTCTTTAGAGCCAGTTGGTGCTTGACCAATCCCATAAATTCCAGTTAAAGTATCAAGCTTATCAGCAATTGCAACAACTAACCCCTCTTTTGTTGATGGTAAATTATCACCTGAAAATCTGGGTTGATAATGTTCCCTTATTGCAACTGAGACTTCTTTCTTTTCACCATCATTAAGAGCATAGTAGCCGCCCATAATACCTTGAAGATCAGCAAACTCTCGAACCATTGCGCTCAACAAATCAGATTTTGATAATACGCCAGCTCTTGCGGATAAATGCTTATCAAATCCAACCAAATCTGAAATATGAGAACTAAGCTGTTCTATACGCTTAACCTTTTGGCCCATCGAGCCTAATGACTTCATAAACATAACACTATCTAGATCAGTCAATCTTTCATCAAGTCTTATAGCCTTGTCTTGATTCCAGAAAAATTCAGAATCGGACAATCTTGGATGAATAACTCTTTCATTTCCTTCAACAATCACCTGCAGATTTGTAGACTCAATATTCGCAACAGCAATAAATAGTGGCAATAGATCACCCTTACTATCAACCAAATGAAAATATTTTTGGTGTGACTTCATTGCAGAAATAATTGCCTCTTTAGGAATATCTAAGAATTTTTTATCAAACCCTCCAGAGAATGCTCTTGGATACTCAACCAACGCACAAACCTCTTCAAGAAGAGACTCATCAATAACCACTTCAGCTTTATTATTTTTTGCAACTGATAATATTTGCGACCTGATAAGATCTTTTCGCTTATCGAAATCAACGAGTATCTGAGCCTTGCCCAACATCACTTGCTCATATTCATTGGCATGAGAGAAGTCTAGGCTTAAGTCTTGGAATCTTAAACCTTGGGATGATCTACCACTTGTAAGACCCATCAAATTGACTGGAACAATATCTTTATCAAGCAGAACAACAAGCCAGTGTACTGGTCTTGCAAAAGAGAAGTCAGAGTCGCCCCACTTCATTGCTCTCGTGATTGGAATGTCTTTAATCGACTTTTCAATAACTGCTGGCAATAGCTCCTTAATATTTTGTCCGGCCTCCTCTTTTGAGTAAAAATAATACTCTTTCCCGCTGACTTCTTTTTTCCTTAGGTTATCAACACTAACGCCACAAGATTTAGCAAAACCATTGATTGCCATTTCGGGTGACTGAGTTGATGGACCTTTTTTTTCAATAACTTGGTCTTGCTGATTACTTTGTAGCTTAGAAACTGTAATTGCTAGACGCCTTGGAGTGGCAAATGCTTGAATTGAATTTGAACCGATACTTAATCTATCAAGCTCCTGACTAAAGTTAACCTTCAAGGAATTAGAAAGCTTGAGTAATAAATTAGGAGGTAACTCCTCAGTACCAAGCTCTAATAAAAAGTCGTGCGTTTTCATGCCCAATATTTTAGCTTAATGTAATTAATGTTGTTTAGTTTGATTTAGAAAGCTAGATGCTTGGTTTAATTCACTCTAAATTTAAAAATAATTTCCTCATCAAATACGGCTTCATCAG
>CAZEAO010000052.1:0-8076 GCA_964510245.1 uncultured Piscirickettsiaceae bacterium
TAAATATCGTCGTTCCAGTCTCCTCCATGGTCTGATCCATATTTTCCGCCATGATACCGATACCAAGAACGTTGGCAGTTTTACCCTGATCAGTCGCCATACCTAAAGTGGTGTATCTTTTAACATGTTCAACCGATTTAAAGCCCTCTTGATTGGCTAATTTAACGTCTTTCGCTGTCACATCATTTTGGAAGTCAACCCAGGCACGATTCTTTCCGCTTGGTACTCCCCAGTTGGCTTCAATATTGTAGGCAACTGATGGCGTTGATGCTGTCTCTAAACCTGTGGCTTTGTAGCCCAACTCTGAGGCAACTGAGGAGCCTAAATCATGCGCCTCTTTTATTGCGTCTGAGAGCACCATTGTGCCTTTTGCCTTGCCTGCAACTGACATTCCTGGTGGTGCTTTCTCATCAGGAATAAATGAGGCAATATCTTCATTCCACTTTGGAATACCTCTGTGGTGGCATGTTAGGTGTAAGTTAGGATTCCATCCTCCAGAGACTGCGAGTGAGTCTGTATCTATATTTCTGCCATTCGAAAGCTTGATTGATTTAATCCTCCTCCTACCTTTTGTATCAACGACGTCAGTACCCATAAAGATTTCAGCACCCTGTACTGGCATGACTGGACTAATAGAGCGAGAATCAACTATAGCAACTACCTTCACTCCCTTAGACTTCAAATCTTTGGCGGTTCTCCAGCCATCATCATTGTTCGTGTAGACGGATACTTTTTCCCCTGTTGCGACAGCAAATCTATTAATGTAAGACCTAACTGCTCCGGCAAGCATGATGCCTGGGCGATCGTTGTTACCGAATGCGATTGAGCGCTCAATGGCTCCAGCACAAAGGATAGATCGCTTCGCATAAATTCTCCAGTTGACTTGTCTAGGCTTTTTTGAGTCTTCCCTAGATTCTGAAGACCTGTTTTCGAGTGCACCATAAATGCCGTGGTCATAGACACCAAAAATGGTTGTATCTGACATTAAAGTTACATTATCCATTGCACTTAATTTGTCGACTGCATTCTTTGCCCATTCACTTCCTGAAATCCCATCAATCTTAGCGGTTTCAGAATTTAAGCGTCCACCCATTAAAAAGTCCTCATCAGCCAAGATGACTTTTGTGCCTGAACTTGCAGCAGTTAATGCAGCTGACAAGCCTGAGGCTCCAGCTCCGATAATAAGAATGTCGCAGTATCTAAAACCTTTGTCGTAAGTATCAGGGTCTGGCTCTTTTGCAAGTCTACCTAGTCCTGCTGAGTTTCTAATTGCTGGCTCATAAACCTTTTCCCAGAAAGCCTTTGGCCACATAAATGTCTTGTAATAGAAACCCGCACCAAGCATCGGCGAGAAGAAATCTGTAATTGCCATTAAATCAAAACCTAAAGGGCCTCTATGGTTCTGACTGTTTGCATATAAACCATTGTATAGCTGCGTCACAGTTGCGCGCGTGTTTGGTTCTTTATACGCAGCACTTCCAATTTCCATGATTGCGTTTGGCTCTTCTGAACCCACCGTCACTATTCCACGTGGACGGTGATACTTGAAGGATCTTCCAACCAAATGCTTATTGTTTGCAAGTAAAGCTGAGGCCAACGTATCACCCTCGTATCCTCTTAAAATTTGTCCGTTAAAAGTAAAGGTTAGCGTTTTTTCTTTATTTATTAGACCACCGTCTTTTCTGTTTGTCTGACTCATTTTCCTCTACCCATTGCTCTTGAGACGTCTTGAGCAAGCTCAACGTTAGTAATCTCATGTGTTAAAGTATTTCTTGTGACCACCAGCCAAGACTGGTCACCCTGCTCGTGATACCAAAGTTCTTTGTGATCACCTGCAGGATTCTCTCTTATGTACTGATACTGATAAAAGTCTTCCAAAGAAGACTCGTCTTCCCAATTTGTAGGTCTATTCATTAATTCAGTTGAACCTAAATAGACAAATTCCTCAGAATCTCTAGGGCCTAAAAGTGGATGATTAATAATCATTAGACTTCCCCCTTAGTGTAAGTTAGGTTGGGCACCAACACCCTTCTCATCAATCATAGCACCGCGCCTAAATCGATCAAGCTTATATGCTGAGGCAACTTCATGAGAGTTGTTTGTTGCGAGTAGATGCGCATAGCAGTAGCCACTGGCAGGAGTCGCTTTGAAGCCACCATAACACCAGCCACCATTGAAGAAAAGCTCTTCCACTTCTGTACTATCGATAAACGGAGATCCGTCCATCGACATATCCATGATTCCACCCCACATTCTTAATAATCGGGCGCGCCCGATTGAAGGCATAATCGCCATGCCACCAGAACATACATCTTCTACGACTGGTAAATTGCCTCTCTGAGCATAGGTATTGTAGCCATCAATATCGCCACCAAAGACTAAGCCGCCCTTGTCAGACTGAGAGCAATAAAAGTGTCCAGCACCAAAAGTGATGACGTTGTCCATTACTGGCTTAAGACCCTCTGTTACAAATGCCTGAAGGACGTGACTTTCAATAGGTAACTTGATGCCCGCCTTAGCCATAACCCTTCCAGATGAGCCTGCAACACAAACACCGACCCTACCTGCTTTAATTTCACCTTTAGTTGTTTGAACACCCAAACACTTTCCATTTTCGATATTAAATCCCGTCACTTCACAGTTTTGAATAATATCAACTCCAAGATCACTAGCCCCTCTTGCATAACCCCAGGCAACAGCGTCGTGTCTTACAGTTCCTCCACGAGGCTGAGCTAGTGCTGCCTTAATCGGGAATCTTGGGTTATCCATATCTAAAAATGGGTATCTCTCTTTGACTTCTTTGGCTTCAATATATTCACAACCAGCGTCAGCGAAAAGCATTGCGTTACCTCTTCTGATGAAGGCATCGCGCTGTGCATCTGAGTGAATCAGGTTCATAATTCCACGCTGAGATACCATCGCGTTATAGTTTAAATCTTGCTCGAGATTTTCCCAGAGCTTCATAGACAATTCATAGAATGGCTCGTTACCAGGAAGTAGATAGTTTGAACGAATAATCGTTGTATTTCTTCCAACATTACCTCCACCTATCCATCCTTTTTCAAGGACTGCAACGTTGGTTATGCCATGATTTTTCGCTAAATAGTAGGCGGTCGCTAAGCCATGGCCACCACCACCAACGATAACCACGTCATAGCCATCAGCTTTCGGTTCAGCGTCGCGCCAAGTTGACTCCCAACCTTTGTGACCGGTTAGTGCTTCTTTTACAACTTTAAAGGCAGAATAACGAGTTTTGCTCACAGTTTAACTCCAAGGATAAGGACTATTCGATACTGGATGTAATTTACCTTCTTTAAAGCGACTAAATCTAAATGGCTCTAGAAGATCTTGCTTTTCTCCAAGCAATTCTTCAGCAACTAAACAACCAACACCTAGCATTTTGTATCCATGGTTTGAATCGGCAATAATAGTGACGTTGTTATTGAAAGTATCAATGACTGGAAAACTATCTGCTGTAAAACAACCTACGCCTCCAGAAGGCTCTTTGTGATATTTAGGCATAGTACCTTCAAATCTTTTGTGGCAATGCGCTAGCGCTGAAACCCACATATGTGCAAACTCTGGACCCGATACAAACTCTGGACTAGATGGACCATATGGGTCGATTGCAACCTCCTCTGCTGGCTTCTTGATCTCGTAAGGAGATGCGCCACCCTGAATACCTCCAAAGTGCCAGTCAGGTTTATAATAAATACCCCACATTTCATCAGTAATTAGAGACCCGTCGACAGTAGAGTATAGAGGTGCGTCTGTATCAACGTGAAGAACCGGCGGCATTTCACCGTCATTAGTTCTTAACAATTCAGGCTCAACCCTCAATACACCCTCTTCTAGTTGCCAAAAACGCCACATGTCTACATCCTGGTGAACGTTTCCATCCAAATCCTTGACTTCAATTTGTGAAGGAAGATTCAACATGCTCCAAAAATCTCTTACCCATGGACCTGCACCGATAACTACTTTATCGCAAGAGATAGAACCCTGATTGGTTTCAACCGCTGTAACGGTTTCGTTTTCGTCCTTAGTAAAACCTGTAACCTCTACGCCAGTAATAATTCTGACACCAAGAGCCTCGACCTTCTTAGCTAGTCCATACATCGCCTTAGTGTTGTTAGCATAGCCACCTTTCTTCTCATGAAGAACTGAGGTGATACCCTGAGCTTGCCAATCATCAAATAGGCTAAGCATGTATTCACGAGACTCGTCCTCCCCTTCAATAAAGACGCTCTCGTAGCCAATTTCTTGTTGCTCTGCATGAATTTGCTTAACATCCTCTCTCATACTTTCTGGAGAAATCTGCATATAACCAACCGGATGGTAGCTAAATGCTTCAGGATCGCTTTCCCAAATGCTGACAGAATGTGCCATTAATTTGCGCATTGCTGGTTGAAAATAATTATTTCGAACTACACCGCATGCAATTCCAGTCGCTCCTGCAGAAATTCCTGACTTATCAAGAATGATAACTCTTCCCTCAACAGACTGACCAGATTCAGATAAACGCTCAGCTAAACGCCATGCAGTCGATAAACCGTGAATTCCAGCACCGACTATCACATATTCAGCTTGATTTGGTAATGACATAACTTGTCTCCTTAAGATGATTTATTTTTTTTAAAGGGTTAAATTTAATAACTAATTATTTAGTAAGCATAATTATCAATAATTTGAAAGAGTTGTCAGGTTAAAAAATTCAAATCGAATTGAAAATAATTCCACAAACGTAAAAAAAATAATTCTATACTTTGTTTCCCTTGAATTACAGGGGGTTTTAGTTTGTTGATAAATAATTTAGAGCTGAATATATTGCTAATAAAGGAGATTAATAATATTCAATTCTTAAATAAAATCGAAAAATTAATGAATTACAAAGGACAAATTGAACACAAATTTAAAAATATAAGTATACTTATATTCAACATTTAAGGATTTTTTATGTCTCGAAGATATTATAAATTACCGCCATTGACATCACTCGCAACTTTTGAAACAGCTGCACGTCATCGAAGCTTTAAAGGAGCAGCAGAGGAGCTAGGTGTTACTCCAGGTGCGGTCAGCCACCAAATAAAGTTTTTAGAAACTGAACTTGGCTTATCTCTTTTTGATAGAAAGCATCACGGTAACAATTTAACTGACCATGGAGAGTCTTTGTTTGCTGTTCTTCAAAGTAGCTTCACTGCAGTCTCCTCAACTCTTGCTAATCTGAGGCGCTCTGCAAGTGATAAAGAAGTCATCATCAGTGCCACAACTGCGGTTTCTTTTTTGTGGTTACCTCCTCGATTAGCTGAATTCTGGAAAAAACATCCTGAAATACCAGTGAACCAACATGTAACGGATAATCCTGATTCACAAGGTGTTGCTGTCGACCTAAAGATTTGCTATGGATTTGTTGAGAATGAGTCAACCCAAAAACATACTCTTTTTCAGGACGAATTGGTTCCATTATGTAGCCCTTCTTTTGCAAAAGATAACCCTAATTGCACCGTAGAGGATTTAGCTCAAGCGCCACTAATTCATTTGAGAGCTAAAGACAAAAACTGGTCTAACTGGTTTTCATGGTTCAGTGCACTCGGATATAAAGGAAAAATTTCTCCAGGTATTCACGTTAATAATTACATGATTGGACTACAAGTTGCGTCAGATGGAATGGGTATTGTTCTTGGATGGAAACATCTATGTAAACCTAAAATTGATAGTGGCGAACTCGTTATTCTTGGAGACACATCAATACCGGCACCTTCTGCGCTTTACATTATGAGCGAAAAGGAGGACCTACTTCCAGAAAATGTCAAAACGCTCAGAGATTTCTTAGTCGCTAAGCCTTAATTTCCTCTATATTTAATGAAATAAATTCAATTTTTTATTTGAATTTTATTGCTTTTTATATTTCAAAGCGATAGTATCATATCGTTTTTTAATATTGTTTTTCTATGTCTTTAATTCCTCTCAGTAATCTCGAATCTGTTTTGACTTCAACTGACAAAGCAAAAGGTTTGCCCAATGAACATTACGTGAGTCAAGCAGTCTTCGAGGAAGAAAAAAAAGCCATCCTCTTTGATAACTGGTCAGCCATAGGATTTGGAAAAGATATACCCAATACAGGTGATGTCAAGCCTATCGATTTTGTTGGTATGCCAGTAATAATGGTCCGTGACACCAACAACAACATCAATGTCTTTCAAAACACTTGTCGACACAGAGGTATGATCTTAATTGACGAGCCAAAAAACATAAACGGAGTAATTCGTTGTCCCTATCATAGTTGGTGTTATAGCCTGACTGGCGAGCTGTGCGCTACACCAATGGTGGGTGGAACGAACAATAACTCTCATGACTCAATCAAGAATGATGAGCTAGGTCTGTTTAAGATTCGTTCGATCGTTTGGCAAGATATCATCTTTGTTAATATATCTAATAATGCTCCCGAATTCGCTGACTATGCTTCTAAAGTTATCGATAGATGGTCTGAATTTGAAAAGCCACTATTTTTCGGTGGCGAGTCATCTTCTTTCTCGCTTACTCTTGATACAAACTGGAAGCTTGCCGTTGAAAATTACTGTGAAAGCTACCACCTGCCATGGGTTCACCCAGAGCTTAACGTTACTTCAAGCATTGAGGACCATTACCACATCGAAGAAAAGGGACATTTTTCAGGGCAAGGCTCTCATGTCTACAATCAAATTAAAAGTGATGATGGAAAGGTTTTTCCGGACTTTGATGAACTATCAAGCAAATGGAATACTGCAAGTGAGTACATTGCGTTTTACCCAAATGTCCTTTTAGGTGTTCATAGAGACCATTTTTTTTCCATTATTCTAGAGCCTATATCAACCGACAAGACAATCGAGCACGTGTCAATTTATTATTCAAAAGACCCCTCTGAAATGACTGAATTGAGTGCCCTAATAGATAAAAATGCTTCATTCTGGAAAACCGTATTCAAAGAGGATATTGGAGTCGTCGAAGGAATGCAGAGAGGCAGAAATGGACTAATGTTTGATGGTGGCAAATTTTCCCCTGCTATGGATAGTTCCACGCACTGCTTTCACCATTGGATTGCGCAAAAACTAAAAGATTACAGGTCTGAAAATAGCTAACTTATAACTTGGCTTGGTAGGCAATTAGTGTGTTTTCTAGGAGGACAGCGATTGTCATTGGACCCACACCACCCGGGACTGGAGATATAGCAGAAACCTTATCCTTGACATTTTCAAAATCCACATCACCTGCAAGCGTTCCATCCTTAAGACGGTTAATACCGACATCAATAATAACAGCGCCCTCTTTAACCCAGTCTGATTTAACAAGGTTTGCAACACCAGCAGCAGCAATGATGATGTCTGCAGACTTTGTTTTTTGAGTAATCTCTTTTGTTTCTTTGTGACAGACCTGAACAGTCGCGCCAGCATTTAAAAGCTCCATTGCCATTGGTCTTCCGACGATATTTGAAGCACCAATAATGACACAGTCCTTTCCTCTTAAGTCATATTTAATTGAGTCAAGCATCTTCATAACTCCTTTAGGTGTACATGGACTGATGAATGCTTTATTTTGACTCAATTTGCCAACATTTTCGCTACTAAAGCCGTCAACATCTTTTTCAGGAATAATCGCCTCAATAATCTTATTTGAATCGATGTGAGGTGGCAATGGAAGTTGAACTAAGATCCCGTCAATGGTCTTGTTTTCGTTTAAACGGTTTACCTCATTGAGTAACTCTTCTTCAGTGATATTGGCCGATTTGTGAATTTGGTCGGAATAAAAACCAACCTCAACACAGGCTCTCGTTTTATTTCTAACATAGACTTGTGAAGCTTCATCGTCACCAACGAGAATAACAGCCAATCCAGGAGGTCTCGAATACTGCTTCACTTCGTTAGCAATATTTTGTCTTAAATTTTGAGCAAGAAGTTTGCCGTCAATAATCTTCACTTATAACTCTCCTGATTTTTTGATTGATTAGGTAGTAATTATCAACAAATTAATCACTTAAATTGGTAATTAATTTCACTTAGATTTGAATTTAAAAGGGTTCTATTAGAAATGGATAGAATC
>CAZEAO010000053.1:0-7847 GCA_964510245.1 uncultured Piscirickettsiaceae bacterium
GCAGACTCAACCGCTCCAAGCCTAGACTTTACACCAGCAGACTCTGCAACAGGAATAGCAGTCAATTCAGACATTACCATCGCCTTTGATGAAGTTATTAGAAATACCGATGATTCAGCATTAACCGACTCAAATGTCGACAGTTTAATAACTCTAAAGACAACCAATTCGAGTGGCTCAGATATCGCCTTTGATGCTGTGATAGATAACTCCAAACAGCTCATAACGATTGCGCCGAGTAGCGATTTTTCAAGTGAGCAGGTGATTTATGTGGCTATTGGAGCGACAGTTGAGGATGACTCAGATAATGCGATTAGTGCTAGCTCTATTACCTTTACAGTCGCAGACTCAACCGCACCGACCGTCGCCTTTGTTCCTCCCGATGCATCAAACTGCGTCCCTATCTCTTCAAACGTAACGCTGACCTTTAGTGAGGCTGTTAGAAATCCTGATGACTCAGCGATTACTAACTCAAACGTTGGTAGTTTGATTACTCTTGAGTACACAGCTGACGGCTCTCCGATCGCCTTTACTGCAACCATAGATTCGGACAAAGAGGTCATCACTGTTAATCCGGATAGCGACTTTGTTAGTGGTGAGGTGGTCAATGTCGCCATTGAGTCAGTAGAAGACAGTTCAAATAACACTATGAGTGCCACCTCAGGAACATTTTGTGTTGTCGACTCTACCGCGCCAGTCTTAACTTTTAGTCCAGCAGACTCATCAACTATGGTTGCTGAAGATACAGACATTACTCTGACCTTTGATGAGGAAATAAGACTAATCAACGATTCAGCTTTAAATAACACCAATGTCGACAGCTTAATTACTTTAAAAGAAACCGATGCAAACGGCAATGACATTGCTTTTGACGCCACTATAGATTCCGACAACAAGGTCATTACGATTGACTTGGTGAGCGATCTGTCTAGTAATCAAATAGTCTATGTTGTCATTGGAGCAACCGTTGAGGACTCTTATAATAATGCTATAACAGCAGCTTCAGCGACCTTTACAACGGGAGACTCCTTACCTCCAACAGTTGTAATTGAAGCCGTGATTACAGCCTCAATTGCTACTGATTCAGATATTACATTTACATTTTCTGAGGCAGTCAGAAATCTTGATGATTCAGCATTAACAAACTCTAATGTTGGAAGCCTTATCACTCTAAAAGATACTGATGCTAATGGTGCAGATTTAGCCTTTTCAGCCACCATCAATTCAGCAAAAACTGTTGTAACAATTGACCCGACCAGTAACTTTTCAAGCCAGCAAGTGGTCTACGCTGCAATCGGAGCCACTGTTGAGGACTTCGCTGACAATGTTATTCCTGCCTCAAGCAAAACATTTATTGCTGAATACCTTGCCACATCACTCACCAACCCTTTAAACGAGAAGGATGTTGTTGGCCTGATAGAGGCTCAGTTAGAGAATGCCAAGAGAATGATTCAGCATTCAACAAATCCTGTTCTCAAGAGAATGGAGTGGCACAGAAGGCATAGCGATGAAAGCAATCTATCTAGTCAAGGTGTAAAGCTTAGGTTTGTTAATTCATCACTTAGCCAGATGTCGAATGCACTCAATCTTTCTAGCTTTGTAAATAAAACATCTGACTTGTTTGGGAATGACTGGGCAATTTGGAGTGAAGGTAGCATTACTATTGGTGAGACCGATGAAAACACAATATCAGCTATTAAAAAAATCAAAAGCAATGGAATCACACTGGGTATCGATAAAATCGTTGATACAAATCAAATTTACGGCGCTGCAATAAGAATAGAGGATGACGATAGCGATATTGGATCGTCAGGCACTAAACTTGATACGGATAGCCTTAGTTTGTCCTTATATGGAACCTTTCCGTTCACTGAAAAAACATACATCGATAGCACACTAGGTGTTGGCATCTTAAGAACCGATCTAACCCGAAAACATGACTCAGGAACTCTATCTGGAACAAGAAAAGGAGATCAAGTATTCGGTTCTATTATCTATGGTGCAGAATTTAATAACGATATCACTCTGTCTCCTTATGGTCGAATTGATGGAGGATACACAAAATTAAAGAGCTATTCTGATTCCGGAACTGTGGCAGCAATAAACTATAACGAGCAAAAAATTAAAACCGCAAGAGCTTCTATCGGATTACTCGTTAATGATGAAATTACAACTGAAAAAGCAACATATATGCCAAACGCTAGATTCGAATACGGCAAAGATGTTGTAGATACGACTGATGCCGTTTTGTCTTATATCGTCTACCCGAACACAGACTACACCCTAAAAATAGACAAAGAAGAAAATGACAATTTTCGAATTGGTTTTGGCACGGATATTCTTGTTGAAAGTGGCTGGATACTCTCGGCTGATTTTGAGAGAAGTCAAGTAGAAAGTTCCAGTTATGAAAACACAATAAATCTAGGCGCTTCTTTCCAGCCTAATCCAAATACTGAATATAGTCTCTCATTAATCGGAAGTAATTTATCAAATAGTCAGTTTGGCTTGGATTTTGATAAGAGTCTGAGCGATGATTGGACGCTCAATGCCAGTTTTGAGGCTGCAAAATCATCAAATTCTGGATACAACAACACTGTTCAATTGAGCACTCATCTGTCTTTTTAAAGACACTAATAAACACTTAGGCAAAAATATAAAAATAAACTTTTGTGTATACTAGTGTCAAGATCAGATGGAGTCTTTAAATGTATTGCATTAAAACAGAAATACCTCAAGAAATCTGCGATATTGATGATGAACTAAAGGCAATCTATCACAGCAAAGACACAGTCTGTATTTGGGTATTTCATTCAAGAGATGAAAGAAACAGATTCATGGATGAAACAACAGGAATGTTTAAGGATGAAAGAGAACGACACTATGAGTCTTTTTATACGTAAACGAAACGAGAATTCATTATGAGCTGGTGGTCAACAGTTATAGGTGGTGCAGTAGGCTTCATGATTGGAGGCCCTTTGGGCGCAATGCTTGGGGTTGCCTTTGCTGGTAATTTTTCAAAGAGAAGAGCTCGATCTGGATTCTCGGGTAATTTTGGCCCAGGTAATCAACAGCGCGTCCAAGCAGCCTTCTTTAGTGGTGTATTTTCTGTTATGGGTTATATCTCTAAGGTGGATGGCAAGGTCTCTAAATCAGAGATCATCTTAGCTCAGCAGGTCATGCAGCATATGCAATTATCCGAAGACATGATAAAAGTTGCCAAAGACCTCTTTAATCAAGGCAAACATGATAATTTTAACTTGGATGAGGTTCTTGAGCAGTTTCGCACTGAAACACATAGAAGAACACACCTAATTCGTATGTTTTTAGAGATTCAAATTCAAGCGGCTTATGCCGATGGCGTTTTTGATAAAAGTGAGCATAATGCACTTAAATATATTGCCCAGAAGCTTCACTTTCCACTTCACGAGTTAGAAAGTCTAATTCAACAGTTTTCAGCCTCTAAAAGCGGCACTAAACAAACTTCTGTTGAAGATGCATACAAGATACTAGGAATAGACGAATCTTTGAGTGATAAAGAGATTAAACGAGCCTATCGAAGACTATTAGCTCAACACCATCCAGATAAACTTGTTGCCAAAGGCCTGCCTGAAGAAATGCAGAAATTAGCCAACGAAAAAACTCAGGAAATTATCAGTGCTTATGAGGCAATCAAGAAGCATCGCGGAATGCGCTAACTAAACTTTATATTAAGTTAATTGCTATGTTTTAATGGTTTAAAGTCAATCTAATATATCAAAATTATTTAGATGATCTTTTGATATAGTTATGACCAATCCAGGCATCTTATTATCAAGATCCAAATAACCTTCAACTGCAACAGGATCCCCCTGAAAAATATAATAAAATAACTCATTTCCAACTTCAACATCAAAGACAGGAAAATATTCAGCTATTGGATAATTTACATTAGCCATTGTAAGATGATAATTATGCATTCGACCTGCATGGGGAATTACAGGCACTTGGTAACTCTCTGCTATTGCATTGATTTTTTGTGCTGCTGTTATACCTCCTACGCGATTGGTATCGTACTGAAGGACACTGGCAGCTTTTCTCTTGAGTAAATCATGGCAACCAATAATTTGTTCATATAATTGCAATAATACTAACAAATAAATTAAATTCAAAGAAACATTTAAATCAGGTCGGTTGAGACAGCGATAAGTGCTATACCCAACAATGCAAGTGTTTGTAAGACCAAAAGTACGATTGATTTACCTCCCAACTCCATCATTGATTTAAGCGAAGTTGTAACTCCCAAACCTGCGATAGCAAAGACCAGAGACCATTGTGAGACATTGGAGAGAAATTCTGATAACAGGGCTGGAATAAAGCCACTACTGTTAACTACTAGACAAACAGCAAAGGCCAGTGCAAACCATGGGAACGCCTTAGGACTGATTGAGCTTGTCTCTCCTCCCCTATTCAGTAAAACAGCGATCAAAATAACGATGATTGGCAACATCGAAATTCTCAGAAGCTTGATAAATGTTGCGATATCTCCAGTTTCATTCGAAACAGCATATCCAGCACCCACCACCTGAGCAACATCATGAATAGTGGAACCAATCAGGATACCAATTTCTGCATCACTAAAATCTGCGACTGAAAAAAGAATCGGATAAGCTATCATGGCAATAGTTGACAGTGCGGTAACACAGACAACAATAAACAGAGTATCGCGATGCCTCTCCTTCCAGTTCGGCAGAACTGATGCTACAGCTAAAGCCGCAGCCGCACCACAAATTGAAACAGCACAAGCGGTTAATAGACCAAATAGATACCTTCTCCCCATCAGTTTGGCCAATAAACTACTAATAATAATCGATAAAATGACTAGAATTGGGACCAGTAATAGAGTGTTCGTGCCTAAACCTGAAATTTGTTCAATGGTCACTCTAAACCCAAGCAATGCGACACCGAACCTCAAAATCTTTTTACTTGAGAATTCAATACCTGGAGCGCAACGCTCGTCATCTGACAAAAAGTTAAATGCAATACCAATAAGCAGCGCAAACAGCATCACAGGCGCTTTGTAATGCAAGCTCAAAAATCCTGCAGCAGCGGCAATAGTGCCGACCACAATGAGGCCAGGTGAAAGGACTGAAAGTCGATTCTGTAAGTCAGTAAATAGTGAATTCATGAATCGACTATTTTACTTTAATTGAAAATAATAAAACCCTCAAAGATTGTTTAAATTTTTAAATTTGACCTTTTACTCGAGCAAGTTTAGAATCAAATTTAATTTAACAAAAAAAGGAGTGAAATATGAATATTTGTGTCGTGTCCACATTTGAAGGTACTACCGATGATTACATGGAAATGTTTAATTCTACCAAGGAGAAGGCAGGTGACTTTATGACTGATTATGATCTCGGCATTGTTAGAGAAGGCAAGGTTATTTTGACTATGCATATAACGGATATGGAGAAAATGCAGGAAACATTGAGTTCTGATGAAATGAAGGCGTGGGATGAAAAATTTAATTGTGTTGATGAAATCTATTCTTTAGATAAAATAAATTAGATTATGACAGTTCAGCACAAACATCTTATCGTTAGGGCTGAGGTCAAAAACCCACCAACTGACCAAAAATGGGCGCACACTTGGCTGACAGATTTGGTCTCTAAAATAGGCATGGAAATATGCCAAGGCCCTATTACGACTTACCTAGATATGCCAGGCAATCGAGGCTTAACTGGTTTGGTCATCATCGAAACATCGCATATCGCATTGCATTGTTGGGATGAAACCGATCCGGGCTTGTTACAGCTCGATGTTTATACTTGTGGAGAACTGCAGACAGATGTCATTTTTGAGGAAATTAAGCAGTTTGACCCTATCAAAGTTGAATATAAATTTTTGAACAGAGAGCACGATTTAACTGAAATCGATCCATAGCTAATATTTAAATTACCCCAAGAAGATATGAATATTTATAAAGTAGCAGTCATTCAAGAATCTCCTGTTTTTCTTGATAAGGAAAAGACAATTCAAAAAGTCATTTCGCTCATTGAAAAAGCAGCCCAATCAGATGCAAAACTTATTATCTTTCCTGAAACCTTTATTCCGGGTTACCCTGACTGGATGTGGCGCCTAAGACCCGCAAATGACCAAGATTTAACGGATGAAATTCATGCTCTACTGCTAAGTAACTCAGTGAATTTGAAAGAGAATGATTTAGACAGTATCTGTAAAAGTGCAAAGAAAAAGGGCGTCACAGTGGTTTGCAATATCAATGAGCGTGACCCTGAAAATAGCCAAACGACTATTTATAATACAAACGTCATTATTAGTAGTGATGGCAAAATAATCAATCGACATAGAAAACTGATGCCAACCAACCCCGAAAGAATGGTCTGGGGTTTTGGAGATGCTTCAGGATTAAAGGTAGTCGATACCCCTTGCGGTAAAATAGGAAGTTTGATCTGTTGGGAGAATTACATGCCTCTTGCAAGGTATGCCCTATACGCTCAAGGTGTTGAAATATATGTTGCACCGACCTGGGATCAGGGTGACCCTTGGATTTCTACAATGAAGCACATTGCCAAAGAGGGAGCTTGCTGGGTAATTGGCAGTGGTAGTGCTATAAAAGCTAGCGATATTCCTACTAACTTTCCAGGAAGAGATACACTCTACCCTGACCCTGATGAATGGATAAATACTGGTGATTCAGTAGTGATTGCTCCTGGAGGCACTTTGGTTGCAGGACCTATGAATCAAAAACAAGGTATTTTATATGCTGATATTGATGTTTCTAAAGCATCAGCAGCTCACAGAAAGCTTGATGTGGCTGGTCATTATTCTAGACCAGATATCTTTAAGTTGATTGTAAATAATGAGCCCCAAAACCCTGTTAGTTTTGAAGAGTGAGACTTAATTTAAAATTAGTTATCACTACAAAACTGAATACCAACATGAAAAAACACTCTCTAATATTGTTGCTATTATTTAGCTGTTTTGGACCAATTTATGCTGACACAAGTAAGCTTGTTTTTGAAGGTATTAGTGGTGATTTAAAACTTAATTTATCCGATGGTAGTATCTATGAAGGTCAGGTAAATGATTGCTTAATTAGCGGTAAAAAAATCAGTTGTATAAATAGTCATGGAATTTACACATTTCAAACTAAATCGGGCTATATATATAAAGGTGAAATCAAAAACAACAAACCCCACGGTCAAGGAGTCTTTACTTCGCCAGATGGCCAGAAATATCAAGGTGAGTTTATGGATGGTAAGATTAATGGATTTGGCGTGATGACCTACTCGGACGGTAGGCGTTATGAAGGAGAGTACAAAGATAATCAACGTGATGGCTATGGAATTATGACTTATCAAGATGGAGGCTTATACCAAGAAGGTAGTCGCTACGAAGGTGACTGGAAGAATGATAAGCGGGACGGTCAAGGAGTGATGATCTATTTTGATGATGGTAGACGATTAGAGGGACAGTTTAAAGACAATGTGTTTCTTATCCATTAATGTGATTCGTATACAAATCTTTAACCCTATATATAAAGAGATTTATTAAATTATTGATTAAATCTTACTTACAATTCTACTCATTATTTTAAATTAATTTATTTTTCACAAATAAGGAAAAAAATAAATCAAAATTACCTAGATTAAACTTTAATTTTTTACTGGATATTACTAAAAAATACCTTCTTTTCTTTCATTTTGCTAATCTGTGCCATTGTCATTAGACAAGAAATATAATAGGTACCATTGGAAATATTTTGTCCCAAAGTTTTTTTAGGTAGTTCTTTATTATTAACTTCGATAAGTTCAATATTATTACTCTCGAGAAAATTAATAACTACA
>CAZEAO010000054.1:0-7841 GCA_964510245.1 uncultured Piscirickettsiaceae bacterium
GCTGAAAAAGTTAGTAAAATAGTAGGTCATTTAGAAACAAAATTTTCCGCTAAACTAAGATAATAAAAATGTCCCTTACAAAACAAGATATAGCAAACACCCTCGTTAAAAAAACTGAACTCACGCAAACTCAGGCATTAGCCCTTACGAATCAATTTTTTGATCAAATAATTCAGACACTTAAAACTGGAGAGGAGATTAAGTTATCTAGTTTTGGAAACTTCGTTGTTCGTGAAAAATCGCCGCGACCAGGAAGAAACCCCAAGACTGGTGAAGAGGTCATGATTAGTGCAAGAAAAGTGGTTACATTTAAGGCAGGCCCTAAACTTAAATTGTCTACACGAAAAAGCAAGAAGTAAATCTAGTCGGTTATTGCGACCATAAAACCTTTTAATATTGGAATGACGGAGTGCATCACAAGTTGTTGTTGATTTTCGTCTTCTGTCTTACCACTAACATTTCTCTTTTTGAGAGTCGGAGTGTAGCCGTCATCGATCGAAAATGAGACAAACACTAAATCCTTTGATTCTTCAAGTTTACCTTCATTTTGAACCATTTCAACGTCGAATATTGCACTCGACTTTTCTGTTTGTTTGTTGACAAATAAAATCGTCTCATTGAAGTGAAGAAAGAACCGTATTGCTGGGCACTTTGATGATTTTTTTGATTTTAGTTCGCCTTCAGACATGGCACTTGCAATCTGGTCATAGTGTTGGTTAGTCAGTCTGACATAACGCGTATCTAGATAGTCTTTAAGCTCGTTGTCGCTTTCATGTTCCTTTATGTATTCAATGAGGTCTTTTAACATAAATATTATAATAGATATATGATTTTATGGATTTAAGAAATATCAAAGATGTCTAATAATTAATCTATTTAAGATTACTAAATTGAACACGATAGATCTCAAATATTGTAATCGTCATTGCAGCGATAATGGGTCCAATAAATAATCCAAGGATACCAAGTTGTATTACTCCAGCAAGAGTAGATAAAACAGTTATTAGAGTATGATTAAGTGCATTCTTGTGATTCATAGTATTTGATAACTTTTGAATAATTACAGGCCTTAAGACATTATCTATAAAACCTCCAGCTAATATCGCACCAAAAAAGATAATAATTAAAGCACTTGAGGTTTCACCAATGCCAAACAAATAAAGTGATAAAGGTAGCCAAACCAAAAGACCACCTAGAACGGGAATAAATCCAGCAAGTGCCATTGCAACACCAAAGAATAAAACAGGGAGTCCAACAATCATCACACCAATAGAAAATACAATTCCTTGAATTATTGATATTGAAAAAACACTTCCAACTAACGTTAGGGATAAGCCTGAAAATTGATTTAGGAGGATGTTATTTATTTTTGAATCAAGTGGTGAAATTCTTTTCAATTTATTGATTAGTGAAGACCCATCAATATATAAATAATAAAGAGAAAAAACTATAATAATAACAAAAAAGATAAATTTACTTGAGAGTGCTACAATACTCTTTAAGAACATAATCGTAAAGTCTTTGTAGATTAATGCAATACTTTCGATGTTGTTTCTAAAGGTGCTGTTAATGAATTCTCTAGTGGAGTCTGACAGAGGTAGTCCACTAATAGTTTGATCTAAGATTCTGTTTATTTCATTAATCTCAAAGTCAGACTGAATTCTATTTATAAGATTACTTATTTCAATACCGCTAACAAGCATGACATAGCTTAGAGGAACTATTAAGACAACTGTTACAGCCAGAGTCATTAGTAAAGAGGCCTGTTTTGGGGTATATTTTTGCGAAAGGTTGTTAAACCCACTATATGTGGTAATGCAAATTAACAAAGAAAAGAAAAGAGATGGAAGGAAAGGTGTAAATAGCCAGAATATAGCCAAAGTTGAAAGCAATAGTAGTATAAGAATTAGAACGTCTCCATGAGAATTATTGATTTTCTTTTCCATAATGCATTCATTTTAATAACACTTTAGAAGATTAGTAATTAATTATGAAAAAATGTTATTTTTTTTAACCAAAAATCTATAAACTCCAATAATAATGAAGAATAAAACTGATAGTAAGAATTAAGACCTAATAAAAATAAATATATTTTATGGTTTATTGAATGCGAAGTAATTATCCCAGGTGAAATCTAATTTTACTAAAGCTTCTTCTAGATTTATAACAGTTAATATTCCATTTTTATCTTTATTCAGTAGCTCAAGTTTTTCTAGTTTTTTTAAAGCATCATCAACTTCAAAATCTATTTTGGTCTTATATTTTTTTTCCAACCATTCTTCTATTTCGTTATCAAGTTGCTCTTCACTCATATTTTGTTTTGAGGTTAATAGAAAATAATAGGCCAATAGTGCCTCTTTGCATTCTTGTTCTTCAGCAGAATCTATCAACATAGAAAAAACGCCTTGATTGTTTCCTTTATCTTTAAAATATAAACTTTGAGCTATTTCAGCTAAAAATGATTGAACAACATTTTTGTATCCTAGAAAAGTTCGCAAAACATATCCTCCTAAAACTATCAAGAATGCTATCAATCCATAATTTATACCTCCTTGAAAAGGATTTGAACCTGGCTCAAAAATAGGACCAATGATAGTTTTTTGTATTAAAACTCCAAATCCAGCCAATAGCGGTAGAAATATTTGCATTCTATGAATAAACTTCATTTCAGGCTTTGGGTTTGGGAATATCATCTCTAAATCAGATTCGGGAATATTTCTAAAAAATTTTATATAAATTTTCCCAGGTATACCAGGTTTGGTATTTTTTTTGTTTGAATCAAAAAATTCTTCATTTTTTACTTTAAAGAAAAAGACAATACGATTATAAAGTTTGAACTCCACTTCTTTCTTTTTAAAAGGGATCCAAGTTTTAATTTTTTCCTTGCTGATTCTTGAGCCTTGATAATAAATTTCATAATAATCAAGAGAGTCAAAATCAATTTGACAGCTAACAGGGAAAATGCCTTCTTCCTTCATAGCTGCATGAAGATCCTCATGTGAAACTTTTTCAAAGTTGCCTTCAGTTAATGTTTGATGTAAAGTGCTAGTAAATTTAGCTTCGATTTTTGACGTTTTTGTATTCTCTTGTTCATTAGTAGCAATATCAACATCGGGATTAAAAATTCTATAGGTTGATTTAAGTTCTTCTAAATCATTATGAAATTCAAAATGGTAAATACTGTTTAATAACAAACAAAATTGATCAAACAAATATATTTTTTCTTCATCTAGATCACCTTTATCTAGGAGCATTTTAGTAATATGCTCACGTGTGAAAGGTATAAAGTAGTCTCTATCAGTGTAATCCATTATTGAATGATAATAACTATTCTAGTATTTATTTGTCAAAAGATCCAAGCAATCATTAACCAAAAAACAATAAAAAACAGAAAGAATGCTGCTAGAACAAACTGGACTTCTCCCAGAAGGCCATCACCAGAAACTATAGCTAGAATAGATACTAAAATAATTGAAACAAAAAATGAAACAACAGCAGAACTTTTTAAACCTAAGCCTGAGGAAGTGACTGTTGATAGTATCTCTAAAAATGATGGGAAAATAAATATTGCCGATAAAAAAAGAATAATAAACAATATAGTTAATAACAACAAGATTTTTCTAGAGTCATTTCTATCGTTTAAGTCAGAATTTCCTAGCATAAAGACATTAATTTTGCTGTTGTTTTATGATTTCTCTTGTTTTATTTGGATCTGGCATGCCAGCCACAACAATTTCTGGAAGGTCTCCAGCTGTAAAAACTGATATTTCACCAACTCCTAAAATTCTATTAAGAAATGTTTGTTTGATGTTAACTGTTCTAACTTTTTCAATCGCTAGCTCTCTTCTTTCTTTACTCAGAAGTCCTTTTTCGAGAAGGATTTCTCTATTTGTAATGCTGAGCTTTGTGCTCTTAGTTTGAATGTACCATATTAGAAAAAAAACAATTGTTCCGACCCATATAACAAGGCCTGTTACTTGAAGAGATTGTTGCTCAAATCTAAATGCTAGAATTAGGCCAGCAATTAAGAAAATTAAATTGAAAAAGAATAAAAATGGTCTATTCCTTAGCATTTTAGGGTTTTCTGAGTAAAGTAATTCACTGTTCATGTATTTTCTCCAATAACTATCAATTTAAATCTATGTTATTTAAACAAATTATCTAAATTAAGTCTTAAATAAGTTTGTCTACACAAATAGTGTACCTTAAAATTGTACGGATTAGATATAGTTTAATTTGAACCAATTGCAAAATTGAGAAATATTTCTTTCTCTTAAATGCTAAATAAATATTTATTTTTTGGATTATGTTTAGACTGACTAAACTTAATTTAACTGAAATCTCCTTTCAAAAATTTCATTCTTGCGACTTTATCCATTTTCTCAATAGCATACCTCAACATCACCCTTGGAAGCTCATCATAGTTACTTTTCAAAAAAGCTTCGACTAGTTTTTGGTCTCTCTTGTAAATTTCACGTAGCATCCAACCAACTGCCTTATGAATTAGGTCTTGCTCATCGTTTATTAGAGTTTTTGCAATTTGAAGTGTTTCACTAAATTCATTATTTCTAATAAAATAAAATGTAGACATAATACTGATTCGCCTAGTCCAGATATTTTCTGATTTAGAAAATTCAAACATCATGTCTCTTTTGTTCTCGTTTCTATAAAAGTAGTCCCCTGAGATGTATGGAGCGCTGCTATCAACAAGATCCCAATTATTTACATAAGATATATTTTGAATATAAAAATCAAAAATCTCATCAGGGTTACTTTTTTTATACTTATTTACCAGTATGATAAGTGCACAGAGTCGAACCTCATGTATCGGACTTTGAATTAATTTTTTGGTTTCATTTAACGAGATAAGTAATGCAAATTTTTTTGATATTTTGCGAATATCGGGGACCGTGACTCCTATAAAAATATCTCCATAGCCATAGCTTCCTTTTTCCGTTTTAAAAAACCATTCGTTCGTTTTTTTACGCTCTTCTGTCGCTAAGATTTTTAGCTCATTAATAATTTCTTTTGCCAGCATAAGCTATACTATATCTTTTTTATTTTGCAAACAATAATACATGGAAACAGCTTATCTTGCCGGAGGATGTTTTTGGTGCGTTGAGGCAATTTTCCAGCGCGTTAAAGGGGTTAAAGGTTTGGAGAGTGGCTATTGTAATGGGTCCACTCAAAATCCTTCTTACGAGTCTGTATGCAGTGGACAGACGGGACACGCTGAAGTTGTAAAAATTGATTTTGATGAAAGCGAAGTGTCGTTCGAAGATTTGCTTGAAGTCTTTGTTGCGACTCATGACCCGAAAAGTCTTAATCAGCAGGGTGCTGACAGGGGGACACAGTATCGATCTGCCATTTTCTACGTCAACGACTCTCAAAAACACACAGCAACCTCTGTTATTGCAAATATTAAAGGTGCGGTCACTGAAATCGCTGAGCTGGATGTTTTTTTTCCTGCTGAAAGTTACCACCAGAACTACTTTAATGACAATCAAAGTCAACCTTATTGTCAAATGGTGATTCTGCCTAAAATCAATAAGTACTTTAAATAGATAGATTCATGGAAGATCAAGAATTACTTAGATACTCTAAACACATAATGCTCCCTCAGGTCGATGTAGAGGGTCAACAAAAAATCATGGACTCGACAGTACTGATTATTGGTATGGGAGGTCTTGGCTCGCCAACTGCACTTTATTTAGCTGCTTCCGGGGTCGGGCATCTTGTTATTGCGGACTTTGATCAAGTAGAGTTATCAAACCTTCAACGTCAAATTATTCATCAAACTCAAGATATTGGTGACGACAAGGTGAATTCTGCAAAAAATAAATTGATTGAGATAAATCCCAATATTGAGGTGACTATTGCGAATGAACTAATTCATACAGATAATCTATCAGAGTTAATTAAAAATGTTGATATTGTCTTAGATGGTACGGATAATTTTGAAAGTCGATTTGAAATCAATAAAGTCTGTGTCGAGAATAAAAAACCGCTTATTTCAGCTGCTGTAGTTCGATTTGAAGGGCAGGTTTCTGTTTTTAAAGGTCATGAAAAAGATCAGCCCTGCTATCAGTGTTTGTATTCAGAAGAGGGCGAAGAAAATGAGAGATGTATTGATAATGGTGTGATGGCGCCTGTTGCTGGGCTAATTGGAACAATACAAGCCTTACAAGCGATCAAAGTTATACTGGAGTTGGGTAATCAGCTTTGTGGTACCTTGTTATTGGTTGATGGGTTGGACTTAAGCTTTAGAAAGGTTAAAATTGGAAAAGACCCAAAGTGTTCTGTTTGTAATTAAATAATTTATTTGGAGTTAATGAATGATTAATTTTCTTAGTATTCTTATCTCGGTAGGATTCGGCTATCTTTTTTTTAGAATCATAAAACCGAAGTACGAATTAAGTTCAAAATCAATTTACTTTGGAAGGACATTTTTAGCTTGGAGTCTTTTTGCTTCAACTTCATTTTATATCCGTCCATTTGTTGTGAATCAAAATTTCAACAACATCATTTATTGGGTAATGATGTCAGCCCCATTTGCTATTGTCGCTTTTATTTTTGGCTTTCTTTATGGCAAATTCAGATAGATTAGTTATCTAGTATATCGGGGCGTAGCGCAGTCTGGTAGCGCACTTGACTGGGGGTCAAGTGGTCGTAGGTTCAAATCCTGCCGTCCCGACCATTTTTTTATGTTAAGTTCACATATTAATATATTATTGAGAGTACAATAAAGTTTATAAATACTAACTTACAGAAAAAGGAGTTAACCTATGAAATATATGTGGATATTTCTATTGTTTGCATCTTCATTAATATCATTCAATGCTAATGCTGAAATAAATAATAGAGATCTATTAAATGACTTTTTTGAGGGCTGTGCTTCAGAAGAAGAAGTAGGGTTTTCTATTGGCGAGGTTTATGAATATTGTGGGTGTATGACAAATGTACTGGCAAAAGAATTAGATACTGAAGAGTTATTAGGACTCAGTTTGAATTTATTAAGTGAGACAGATGGAATGACAGAAAAAGAGGCAGAAAAAATTGCTTTAAAGATGATTCTAGAAAATAATGAAATTACAGATGGGTTATTATCTTGCTTAGTAAAGCTATATGATTAATAATCAAAATAATTAAACTATATCAACTTAAATTTGGCTTAATTTGACCTAAATTAGTAACTAGGTATATACTTAAATTACACAGTTTCAAAAAACTATTTGAAAAAAACTTAGGAGAAAAATAATGAACACGATGGTAATGATTGAAATTAGCAAGGGAACGTTTGATGAATGGAAAAAAGGTTTTGATGACTTGGCTGATAAGAGAGCAGAGTTCTCGAGAGATGCTAAAGTAGGCAAAGTAGATGATCATACTGCTATTGTTGTAGTAGATGTCTTTGACCCAGCCGGCATGATGGCAATGTTTAACTCAGACGAAGCTCAAAAAATGGCTGAGGAGTTGGGCGTAGTTAGAACTCCATTTAAAATCGAAGCAATAGGTTAAAGAAGAGATTATTTAAATTTTTCATCATATTTTTTTAAATTTTCTTTAACCATATGCTAAATATATAGTCAATTCAGACTTACTTTATTAGGCAAGCCGATGCTCAAATGTGTAGATTTGAACACACATTTCTACCTTACTGATTGTATAGAGTAACTGAGTATGTGTATAAATCCTTTCGTCCCGAACATTTATTTTTATTTAAATTAACTATAGCAATAGTATTTCACTCTTTAACTTGATAATAAATCTTATTTCTAAAAATTATTCTATCTTTTTGAGCCTACACAATCAATGTACTTTTGCCACCTGTTAGCTGTGAA
>CAZEAO010000055.1:0-7561 GCA_964510245.1 uncultured Piscirickettsiaceae bacterium
CCGAAAAAATAAAAAAAAATCTTTTTAAGATTTGCCCCCTAGTAGATCTTATTCAGATTCACAAGAATTAAACCTAAATAAAAACCAAACTAATTTACTTTCATTAAACTCAAAAAAATTACTAAAAAATGATTCAAGTTATTACCCCTAAAAAAACTAGGGTTTCAGTAAATTGAGTCCGAAGTATACTCTTATTAATATTCCATTGTCAAGAAATTTTTTTTATTTTTAAGAAATTTAATAAAGTCTAGATTTTCTTCTAATTTTTGAAAAAAAAACAAGAAAAAAAACTTTATTAGTTATGAAATTAAGGAAGGAATTTTGGGTAAAAAATTAATTATTTTATTGATAATTAATTAATCAGAATTATTTGAACAGATAATTGTTAAAAATTGACACTCGTCGCTGATTATTTTTTTTGGGCCGTGAGGTGTATCAGAATCAAAATATAAAGAGTCTCCTTTTTTAAAGTGATAAACCTTATTACCGTAGAAGTAATCCATCTGACCTTTTAGCATATAAATGAATTCAACGCCTTTATGCTGAAACTCAGGAAACTCATAGTCTCTCGAAGTGATTGTAATCAAACAAGGCTCTACTTTTAAGGAGCTACCTACTGTATGTCCTAATAATTGGTAATGACGACTCTCGTCTGAACCAGCCCTCTCGATTGTCAAACCTTTTCCAGATTTAATAAAGGTAGGTTCTACATCCTTGTCGTGCTGCTTAAATAATGAAGTGATAGAAATATTGAGTGCATGACAAATCAACTGAATCGTTTTTAAGGATGCACTAATTTGGCCATTTTCAATTTTTGAAAGCATACTTGCAGAGAGTAGTGATTGCTTAGATAGTTGCTGCAAAGTAACACCAGCACTTTTCCTTGCCATGCGAACCTGCTTTCCTATTGACGCCTCAAGCTGTTTATCATTCCCAAAACTTGGAAGGTTTTTGTTAATGATTGATACGCCCTTTTCTTTAGGCGCTAAATTTTTTATAGAGTTCACGAATCAATAATTTACTTAGAATAAAAAAAATTATACTATAAGGAAAATTATATTAACGCGAAATTAATAATAAAATTTTATTAGATAACCCATTTAGGCCCTAGAGCGTCGGCTTCTACGTTGCTTAGTCGGCTTTGAATCATCACCCTGGAATATTAATTTTGAACCATCTGACATCGTGCCCACTCTTTTTTCAATTTCTTCAAGAGTCGGAGGAAAGCTCACAACATGTTCATCCATGGCTCTACGCATTGCTCTTACGTGATCAAAGCTAGTGCCGCAACAACCTCCAATAATTTTGGCGCCCGAATTCATGGCAATCTGAACATACTCTGACATTAATTCTTCTGTTCCGGAATAGACTATACTACCATCAACAAACTCCGGAATACCGCAGTTTGCTTTCGAGATAACGACGGTATCAGGATCAACATTTTTTGAAATATCATTAATGGTAACTAGTAAATCTGGAGCTCCAATACCACAGTTAGCACCAAAACCACTCAAATTTAGATCTTTAGATCTCTTCGCAAGATTTGATGGAGTAACGCCCATCATTGTTTTCCCGGCAGTATCAAAACTCATTGTTGCGCAGACAGGAAGACCAATATCCTTGACCGCATCCAAAGCAGCCTCTAACTCTTCCATTGCGTACATCGTTTCGAGCCATAAGACATCTGCTCCACCTTCAGCAAGACCTTCAGCCTGAGCTTTGAATGCGTCCGTCGCCTCTTTTGGCGTCATGAGACCATGAGGCTCAATCATTTCGCCTGTGGGACCCATCGATCCAGCAACAATTACCAAGCGGTTCGCATTATCGGCAACTTCTCTCGCAATGACCGCTGCAGACTTATTTAATTCGAAGACTCTATTCTCAAGGTTATGCAATTTAAGTCTAAATGATGTACCGCCAAAACTGTTTGTTAAAAACAAGTCAGATCCAGCATCAACAAATCCTTGATGCAGTGAACGAATGCGATCCTTGTGATCTATATTCCATGGCTCAGGAGGGTCTCCTGTCTCAAGCCCCATGCCAAATAAATTCGTACCAGTTGCACCATCAGCCAAGATGTGGCTTTTGTCTTGCAAAATTTTTAAGAAATTATTCATGAATTAGAAAACGAAATATAGCGATTAAAGAATTAACATTTTCGATTTTACTGAGCATTATACAAGGCATCAAATGAATTAAAATTTTAAATTTTTTTTCCACAAATTCTCAGAGTTTAGTGCGATGTTTTCTATAAATCTTTAGTTGATAAAAAAATTTATTAATTATAAAAAAAATAAATTAATAAATCATCTAGAGACTCATCATTAACTGTTAAATACCCTAAAATTTATAATGTAATTTTTTAAATAATTAATTAATGAGAGCGCCTAATCTCTATATAATTTGTCTTTAAAAAATAAACTCACAAATTGTGAATATTTTAAATAAACAGCAAATGCAAAATTGCATGCTAATTATCAGCAATATTAGCGAACTCTCTCTGTATAAGAAATTTAAAAAGCTCCCTAACCCTTCCTCCATAAATTACAGGAATAATGAAAGAGAATTCTAACTCGCATGAAGATGTGATCAGTCGCTTTATAAGTTATGGCGAAACTAATTTTGAATCCAGTGTTGTCCAAAGAAGACCAGTCCAAAGTGCCGCTCAACTTGGGGTGCTCAGACTTATTTATGCATTTCGATTCTCTGGGCACTTAAGAGCTAAGTTAGACCCGCTACAAAGACCAAGACATCACTCTATTCCTTCGTTTACTCTGGAAGAGTTTGGACTGAGCGAAGCTGACTTAGGTAAAACCTTTGATATGGGGTCTTATCAAGGCCCAAACTGCAATACCCTCAGAGAGCTTTTCGACTCTTTAAACAAAATATACTGTAGCAGCCTTGGAGTCGAGTATATGCATATCCCAAATCTCGAAGAGAGGAAGTGGATTCAAACTAAAATTGAAACAATGACGATGGAGACAGAAAATACTCCAGAGTATAAAAAATGGCTTCTTCAAAGACTAACGGCAGCAGAAGTTTTCGAGAAATTTCTTCATAATAAGTATGTCGGTCAAAAAAGATTTTCTTTAGAAGGTAGTGATACGCTTATTCCATTGCTAAACGTCTTAATTGAGCATTCTGGTAAGCACGCGATGAAACGAATCTGTTTAGGTATGGCTCATAGAGGACGTTTAAATGTTCTCATAAATATTATGGGTAAGACGGCTGAAAAACTCTTTCAAGAGTTTGATGGTGACCTTGGTCTTACTAAAAACCAAACTGGGGATGTTAAATATCACCAAGGCTTCTCATCAGACATTGCAACGAATCAGGACGATGTTCACCTTGCCTTAATGTTTAATCCATCGCACCTCGAGCTGGTCAATCCAGTTATTGAAGGTTATGCAAGATACCATCAAGACAAAAACGAAGAGTCAGAGCGCCAAAAGATTCTTCCAGTTTTGATTCACGGTGATGCGGCCTTCTCAGGCCAAGGGGTTGTCATGGAGACATTGAATATGTCTCAGTCAAGAGGATACAGAACTCAAGGAACAGTCCACATTATTATTAACAATCAAATTGGCTTTACGACTTCTAAACAAGATGATGCTAGGTCAACCGACTACTGTACCGATGTCGTTAAAATGATTAACGCGCCTGTTTTCCATGTCAATTCTGAAGACCCTGAAATGGTTAGCTTTATTACAAAGTTGGCACTTGATTATAGAATGCGCTATAAGAAGGATGTTGTTGTCGATTTGATGTGCTATCGAAGACATGGACATAACGAGGCTGATGAGCCTGCTGTTACCCAGCCATTGATGTATGAGGCCATTCGTAAATTACCAACAACTAGAGCAAACTATGCAAATAGACTTATGAGTCAAGGAATCATTGACCAGAAGGGAGTAGACGCGATGGTTAATGATTATCGCCAACAGCTTAAAGATGGCGAAAGGGTTGCCTACAAAATAATCAAGCCAAAAAATAAAAGGGCCTGGGAAATGCTTTGGGAGGATTACTTTGATTCCACTTGGCAAGAACCATATGATTCTAGGATTTCTCGTAATAAAATAAAACAATTAAATAAAAAACTTCAAAAATTACCTGACGGCTTTGAGCTGCACCCTCGCGTTAAAAAAATGCTCGCTGAGAGACAAAAGATGGCTAACGGCAAAATAAATGCGGACTGGGGTTTTGCTGAAACACTTGCTTTTGCCAGTCTTACAGAGCAAGGAACATCAATTAGATTGACGGGCCAAGATACTGGAAGAGGCACATTTTTCCATAGGAATGCTGTACTCCATAACCAACTCATCAATGAGCAATATACTCCACTTAAATATATTGGAGATAAACAAGGAAGAGTTCAAATATATGACTCCATCTTGTCTGAAGAGGCGGCTCTAGGATTTGAATACGGATACGCGACTGCAAACCCTGAGTCACTGGTCATTTGGGAGGCACAGTTTGGTGACTTTGTAAACGGTGCACAAGCGATTATTGATCAATTTATAGCCTCAGGACAGGCTAAATGGGGGCGCCTCTCAAATTTAGTTATGCTACTTCCTCACGGTCTCGAGGGCCAAGGCCCAGAGCACTCATCTGGGAGACTTGAGCGCTTTCTACAGCTATGTGCAAGTCATAACATGCAGGTCTGCGTACCATCGACAGCTGCTCAAATATTTCATTTAATGAGAAGACAGATTTTAAGAAAATTCCGTGCGCCATTAATCATCATGTCTCCAAAGAGTTTACTGAGAAATCCTTTGGCCTCTTCACCTTTATTTAGATTTACAGATGAAACATTTATAAATGTTATTGAAGAGCGATATGCCAACATTAAACCAAAAAAAGTGAATAGAATTGTTTTGTGTAGTGGCAAAATCTTTTATGAACTGTTGACTCGTCGTCAAGATGATCAAATCAATAATGTTGCTATCCTTAGGCTTGAACAGTTATACCCTTTTCCAGAAGAAGCGCTTAAAGAAGAGCTAGCCAAGTATCCAAATGCCAAGGATTTTGTTTGGTGCCAGGAAGAACCCATTAACCAAGGCGCATGGTATACCTCTAGACACAACTTTACGAAGTGTGTCGGTGACAAACAAAACCTTCACATTGTTGCGAGGGATCTTTACGCAGCACCTGCTGAAGGAAGCGTAAGACTGCATAATATTAATCAAAGCTCTGTGATTGAACAAGCACTGGGCATTCAACCTATAAAAGAACGTTAGGAGTGTTGATCAATGAAAGAAGTTAGAGTACCGGTTTTGCCAGAGTCAATCAGTGAGGCAACTGTCGCCGCATGGCATAAAAAACCGGGCGACTATGTTGATTTAGACGATGTCATCGTTGAGATTGAAACTGATAAAGTCGTCCTAGAGGTCCCTGCAGAAGAGTCTGGAGTTTTAACTGAGATTTCTGCTAGAGAAGGCGAAACGGTTACTGAAAAGCAAGTACTTGGAATGATTGATAATGAAGCAGATTCAAAGTCTATTGAGCCAAAAGAAGACTCAGTAGACAAGGAAGAGGCAATTCCCGCACCAGAGGCTAATCATCAAGAAGAAAATAACAATCAAGAAGAATTAACTTCCAAAGAGTCACCAGAACACTCTGAGCAAACCCCTGAAGTGAGCTCGACCCAAACATCCGCCAACCGAATGGAAGAAAGAGTTCCGATGACTCGCATTCGAAAAACCATAGCTAGCAGGCTTCACTCTGCTACACAAAATACAGCTATGCTAACTACCTTCAATGAGGTTGACATGAGTGAGATAATCTCTATGAGAGCGAGCTATAAAGAAGCCTTTGAAAAGAAATACTCTGTCAAGCTAGGTTTTATGTCTTTCTTTGTTAAAGCAGCTGTAGAATCACTCAAAAAATTTCCAACGGTCAACGCCTACATTGACGGTGATGACATCGTTTACCACGGATTTTGTGATATTTCGGTTGCCATCTCTTCCGATCGTGGTCTAGTCGTTCCAGTTCTTAGAAATGCTCACAAGATGAGTATGCACGACATTGAAAAAGGAATCATTGATTTTGCAGTGAGAGCGCAAGATGGGACTCTAGGTATCGAAGAAATGAGTGGTGGAACCTTTACCATATCGAATGGCGGAGTATTTGGTTCACTTTTGTCTACACCAATCTTAAATTCTCCTCAAAGCGCTATTCTAGGAATGCACAAAACTCAAGAACGTCCGGTTGTTGTTAATGGCGAGATTGTGATTAGACCAATGATGTACCTTGCTTTATCCTATGATCATAGAATTATTGACGGTAAAGAGGCGGTTCAGTTCTTAATATCTATTAAAGAAGCCCTTGAGGATCCAACGAGGCTATTGCTAAAAGTCTAATCGCGAAATATAATCTCCTCAATGTTTTATTGTGAGTAGAGTTTCATGGGACAGATTAAGACAGACTTCGAAAAGAATGGTTATTATTCTCCTATCTCTTTGTTCGATAAATCGAGTGCAAAATCCTATCGAACAATGCTTGAAGGTATTGAGGACAAGATAGGCCAATTAAATTATCGTTACAAGATTCATACTGCAGTTAATTTTGCTTATCAAATTTCAATAAGTAAACAACTCTTAAATCAGGTTGAAGAGTTACTAGGCCCCAATATTCTCATCTATAACGCCTCGTTTGTAATTAAAGAACCGCAAACAAAAACTCACATTAGCTGGCATCAAGATTTGACCTATTGGGGATTTAATGACGACAAGCAGGTTTCCGCTTGGGTTGCTCTATCTGATGCAACGATAGAGAATGGCTGTATGCACATGATTCCTGGTAGTCACAAAAAAGGAAAAATTGCTCACAAGACTACTATTGATAAACACAATCTCTTGCATCATGGCCAAACGATTGAAAATGTTTCAGGGAGCATGGCTGTTAGTGTACCTTTGTGTGCTGGCGAAGCCTCCCTCCATCATGGATGGACGGTGCATACTTCTTACCCAAATCGCAGTAATGACCGCAGAATTGGATTAGTCATTAATTACATTTCAACTGACATGTACCAAACACAAACAGGCGATGACTCTGCAATGCTTGTCAGAGGAATGGATGAGTATAACCATTTCAAAGTGGACCAAGCTCCCTCCCAAAAATTCGATAAGAGTGCCTGGTTAGAATTACAAAAAAAAGAAGCGTTAATTCATCAAACCTATAACAAAATGAAAAAATAAAATTTAATGTTATTCATAAAAAAGGGCGGTATTTAAACACCGCCCTTTTTGTTTTATTACTTTTACAGTTGGTTACTTATAGTGATCTTGCTCGTCAGAGTTGCCTTTAGCTAACACTGCTATCAACATAACCGTAGCAATCACTGTCCACCAGCCAGCGGCTGATGAGCCAGCACCGATATACATACCCATGTCAATCCAACCATCGGCATTATAAAGTTCTGTAAAAGATTCAGCAAAATATCCCATATTAATTCTCCTTTATAATTAAGATTCAGAATCAGGACTCATCATACCTTCAGGGTAAGCACGTGCAGGTACTTTCACTGCATCAAGTCCTCTTTCTTGAACTGCATCTGGGATAC
>CAZEAO010000056.1:0-7368 GCA_964510245.1 uncultured Piscirickettsiaceae bacterium
ATCGGACATTATCCCATAACTATTTGCTCATAGCAAGGATTAAATAAGCTAAAAACAGGGTTTAAAAATGTTTATTTTAAGCGTGATACGCCGCTTTTTATCGCAGCATCAGAAATTGCCTTTGGAATGAGCTCGATGAGTCTTGAATCAAAAGGCTTTGGTATGAAATAATCTTTACCAAAACTTAGCTTTTCAACTTGATAAATTTCTAATAAAGATTCAGGAACTGGAAGTTTTGCGAGGTCTTTAATTGCATGCACAGCTGCAACTTTCATTTCTGTGTTGATAATCTTGGAATTAGCATCTAAAGCACCCCTAAAAATATATGGAAAGCCAATCACATTATTAACCTGATTCGGAAAATCACTTCTACCGGTTGCCATTACTGCGTCATCTCTGCAAGCAAAAACATCTTCAACTGAGATCTCTGGATCAGGATTAGATAAAGCAAAAACTATCGGGTTTTTTGACATCGATTTAACCATTTTTTTTGTTACAAGATTGCCCCTTGCTACGCCTATAAAAACATCTGCATCCTCTAAAGCATCTTCTAGCGTTTTTTTATTGGTTTCTACTGCAAAAGCATACTTAAATTTATTGACTACACCCTTTTTATCTTTAGATACAACACCTCTACGATCAACAAGCATCATATTTTCTTTCTTAAACCCTAGCTTTGACAATAAATCTAAAGTTGCAATGCCAGCAGAACCACCACCAGCAAGAACAATCTTTGCAGAATCAATAGATTTACCTTGAATTTCAAGAGCATTTAAGAGTCCTGCTGCAATAATAATTGCAGTGCCATGCTGATCATCATGAAATACAGGTATATCTAACGCTTCGATTAATCGCTGCTCAATTTCAAAGCAGCGTGGAGCAGAAATATCTTCTAAATTGATTCCACCAAAAGTAGGTGCAATATTTTTAATCGTTTTGACAATTTCATCGACGTCTTGAGTATCAAGCTCAATATTAAAAGCATTAATATCTGCAAAGTGTTTGAAGAGTACTGCTTTTCCCTCCATAACCGGCTTTGCTGCTAAAGGACCAGCATTACCAAGTCCTAACACTGCAGAACCATCCGTTATAACAGCTACTAAATTTCCTTTAATTGTATATTGATTGACTTTACTAGCGTCTTTTACAATCTCCCTTACTGGAGCAGCAACGCCGGGGCTATAAGCCAGACTTAGGTCTTGATCATTATCGAGTTTTTTGTGGGAAGAAACATCAATCTTTCCTGGCTTACCTTCCTTATGATAGGCAAGTGCCCTCTCATGGAGATTATTTGTCATTGTTAACCTTTTTTGAAATTTATTTTGAGAGTACTCTTAGTCAACAAACTCTTCACCGACTGTTATATCGGTTCTAAGTGTTTCAAGCGCGTCATTGAGAATAGCTTGTTCGAAATCTGAAAGAGTGCCATAATCGAGTATCCTTTCAACACCATTCTTGCCTAAAAGAACTGGCTGTGCAAAAAATCTAGCTAAATCACCAGATCCTTCAACATAAGTGCACTCAACGACATCTTTCTTACCATTTAGAGCTCGAACGAGAGACAAGCCAAACTTTGCAGCAGCTTGACCCATGGATAGAGTTGCTGATCCGCCTCCAGCTTTAGCCTCTACAACCTCTGTACCAGCATTTTGAATACGTTTAGTCATCGCAGCAGCTGCATCTTCACTAAATTCATAGCCGGATTGTGACAAAAGAGGAAGAATTGTAATTCCAGAATGGCCTCCAATTACAGGGACATTGATATCTTTAGGATCTTTACCATGCATTTCAGCGACAAAAGTGCTGGAGCGAATAACATCAAGAGTCGTCACTCCAAATAATCTTGCAGGGTCATAAACACCTTTTTTCTTTAAAATTTCAGCAGCGATTGCGACAGTCGTATTGACTGGATTTGTAATAATCCCAATCAAAGCCTTTGGGCAATTATCAGCACAAGAAGAAACTAAATTTTCAACGATTCCTGCATTAATATTAAAGAGATCCGAACGATCCATTCCAGGCTTACGAGCCATACCAGCAGAAATTAAAACAATATCTGCATTTACTAGAGCAGGCGATGGATCTTCTCCAGAAAACCCTTCCACTTTAACAGGTGTTGGAATATGGCTTAGATCTGCAGCCACTCCTGGTGTGACTGGCGCGATATCATACAAAGACAGTTTAGTACCACTTGGCAACTCTGTCTTAAGTAACAAGCCGAGTGCTTGACCAATTCCACCTGCAGCCCCCAATATTACAACTTTCATTTCTTCCCCCTTAATATTAAAAAATTACTAGCGTTGTTTGATTAATAACTAGTATACATCAATTCATATATATGTTTACAATAATTTATTCATTACTGCTATATTGCTAACAGAAATCTCTTTTGGACATACAGTCTCACAATGACGGTGATTTGAGCAGCTTCCAAAACCCTCTTGTTCCATTTGATTAATCATTCTCTCTGCTCGTTTTCCACTCTCAATCTTTCCTTGAGGGAGACGGTCAAAATGGTTAATCTTGGCGGCCACAAATAAACTTGCTGATGCATTTGGACAAACAGCAACACAAGCTCCACACCCTATACAAATTGCAGAGTCAAAAGCACAATCAGTGTCATCTTTATTGATGAGCTGTGAATTTGCCTCAGGAGCTGACCCTACTGAAACAGAAATAAAACCACCAGACTGAATAATTCGATCAAATGCTTCTCTCTTGACTGCCAAATCTTTAACAATTGGAAAACTTTTTGCTCTCCACGGCTCAATCCAAAGCTCAGTTTGATCAGCATAATCTCTCATATAGAGCTGACAAGTTGTTGTTGCTTTCTTTTCGCCGTGTGGATGACCATTAATAACTAGAGAGCAAGTTCCACAGATACCCTCTCTACAGTCATAATCAAAAACGATACAGTCTTCACCTTTTTCTATCAGTTGTTCATTCAACTGATCTAGCATTTCAAGGAACGAGGTATCACTATCTATTTCATTAACATAGTAAGTGAAAAAGCCTCCTTCACTTTGAGCATTTTTTTGTCGCCAAATATGTAATGTAAAATTCATTTATAATCCCTATAGGTAGGCTTAATAAACTCAAAATCAAGATGCTCCTTATGGAGTGAAGGCTTGTTTTCATCAAATTCCCATGCAGCAACATATGCAAAATTTTCATCGTCTCTCATTGCATCACCACTCACGGCTAAGTACTCGAGTCTTGCATGTGCACCGCAAGACTCTTCTCGTTCTAATGCATCTAAACACATAAGATGTCCTAGCTCAATAAAATCAGCAACTCTCCCAGCTTTTTCTAGAGTTTGGTTAAAATCCATATCTGATCCTGTCACCTTTATATTTTTCCAAAAATCTATCTTTAATTTTTCAATTGAAGCAATTGCACATTTAAGCGATTCTTTCTCCCTTGACATTCCACATGAAGTCCATAATATACTCCCTAGTTTTCTATGAAAATAATCTGGAGAATGTTTTGGCACAGGAGCATTCATCAAATTATTAATGCGAGTCTTAACTTTTTCGACAGAAGCTAAAACCTCTGGATGATTATGGTCAATTTTCTCAAATTTACCTCTTGCCAGGTAATTTGCAACAGTCTGAGGTGCAACAAAATATCCATCTGCCAAACCTTGCATCAAGGCAGAAGCTCCGAGTCTATTTGCACCATGGTCAGAGAAGTTAGCCTCCCCGCATGCAAACAGCCCATCTATCGTTGTCATTAAGTTGTAATCAACCCAGAGCCCACCCATAGCATAGTGCGGAGCAGGATAGATTTTCATAGGAACCTCATAAGGATTTTCACCAGTTATACTCTCGTACATATTGAACAGGTTTCCGTATTTTTCTTTAACCTTATCGATACCCATTTTTTCGATTATAGATGAAAAATCAAGATAAACACCAAGGCGCTGCCCATTAACTAATGAACCCACACCTCTACCTTCATCACAAACGCTTTTAAGGGCTCTAGAAGCTATATCTCTAGGCACTAGATTTGCAAAAGCAGGGTACATTCGCTCAAGAAAGTAGTCTCGATCTTGCTCTTGTATATCATTAGGATTTTTTTCACAATCTTCTTTATTTTTTGGAGCCCAAATTCGACCATCATTTCGAAGCGATTCGCTCATTAAAGTCAGTTTTGATTGGCTATCACCTGTTGGTGGCACACAAGTTGGGTGTATTTGCGTAAAACTTGGATTAGCAAAGTATGCTCCATTTTTATAGGCTCTCCATGTTGCTGAGGTGTTACACCCTTTCGCGTTTGTCGATAAATAGTAAGCGTTACTATATCCACCTGTACACATTACAACACAATCAGCGAGACGTGATGAAATTTCTCCACTCACCAAGTCCCTAATAACTACTCCTCTGGCTTTACCGTCAACAATGATTACTTCCAACATTTCACATCTTGACTTATGTTTGACTCTGCCAGAGGCAACTTCTTTGCTCATTGAACTGTAAGCACCTAAAAGGAGTTGCTGGCCAGTCTGCCCTCTAGCATAAAAAGTACGAGAAACTTGGGTACCTCCAAATGATCGATTAGCCAAATAACCACTATACTCTCTAGCGAATGGAACACCCTGAGATACCGCTTGATCAATAATATTACAACTCAACTGAGCCAATCGATAGATATTTGACTCCCTTGCACGAAAATCACCACCTTTGATCGTATCATAGAAAAGTCTCCAGGTACTATCGCCATCATTTTGATAATTCTTGCTAGCATTAACCCCACCTTGAGCAGCAATAGAGTGCGCCCTTCTTGGGCTATCGTTATAGCAAAAAGACTGCACATTATATCCAGCTTCACCCAATGTAGCACACAACGAAGCGCCAGCTAAACCAGTCCCAATTACAATAATATTATATTTTTTTCGATTTTGTGGGGCGATAAGGGCGAGATCGAATTTGTGTTTATCCCATCGATTTTCAAGGGGCCCAGTTGGTACATTTGAGTTAAGCTTATGCATACAATACACCTATTGGAATTGAAACAAAACCGGCCATTATTAATAAAACTATAGCTAACGCAAGCCCTTTTCTTTTATTGCTAGAGATACCTAGAGTCTGAAGAACATTTGTAAGGCCATGATGTAAATGCGTGGAGATTGCAATCATTCCGAGACCATAGATAGCCCACATAATTGGACTTTGAAAGATTTTGTGGACTTCGGAGTATAAATCTGTTGCTTCAACTGTAAGCATTTGTACACTATGAATAATTATAAATACCAAAATAATTGTTGCACCAGACCAAGCAACAATTCTTGGAACAGCTTTTGGATAGGGTTTCTTATAGCGGTCACCTGAACTAACATTGTTTGAAAGTTGTCTTGAAATAGCTGTAACAACATGGAAAGACAGACTTAACAACAATAATCCTAATAAGATGGGATAAAAAATCGAACTTTGTAACCAAACATTAAAGCCATTAAAAGCTGACTCGCCTGAATGAAAGGTCAAAACACTAAAAACATGAAAGACAATATAAACAAACCAAATTAGGCCAGCAATAGCCATCATTTTTTTTAAACTGATAGTGCGATTTTTAGTAAAGTTCATCAAATTCTTGGCGCGGTTGAAGATTTTCTTTTTTAATTGTTCTAATGCAACTGTTATAACGCAAAATTGGATCAGCACAATGAGGTGGCGCCATCTTTTCGGCTATTTCAAATTCTGCTATTGCTTGCATAAATGCGTCATAAGCAAATGAGCGCGACATCGAATGTTTCAATAGGCTTCTAGCTTGCCTCTCAAAAAAAATGCCAGAATAATAATGTTGAAGAAACTTAGAATCAAGTTTTTGAATACTCTCAGTAATTTTCTTGTGATGAACCTTTGACTCACTTTGAGATAACTGATCAGTCAAAGCAAGAATATAAATGACAAGAGCATCCTGATTTTTTTCATCAACAGCAAAGATATCTAGACAGATACTTATTGCCATATCTGGTTGAAGTAGTGAGCGATACTGTTTAGCTCGCTCAAGAACGTCTTCTATTGAATCTTTGTCAATCTTATGATATTCCATATTAAATGGCATTAGTTATTGATTCTAATTACAATTTTAATCTTATTATTTATTAACTTAAACCCAAATTCTAGATTCTGCGTTCTCAAATGCATCACTAAAATTTTAAAAAATATCTACTGCATGGTACACCAGAGGTGTGAATTTTAGACTTAATTTCACCCAAAGTTTGATGTTTTTTTTGTGAGGAAAGCTAGTTTTTTATATTGTAAAAAAACTAGATATCCAAATAAGATTCCAGAGAGTCATCCATAGCCTCTAGCCATGGCGTATGATGCGGTGGAGATTGAGTTCCAGTCATCAATGATGCATGAGACTTATCTCTAAATGTCATAATGCCATCTTTCTTATTGTGCTTCCAATCAATAAAAGTTCTATTGACCCCCTCAATATCAAAACTTGGATAATCTGTTTCATCAATGAGCATCTGAGTGTAAGCGCCTTGAAAATCAATTGCATAAGCGGCATCATCTTGTGCAGTTTCTCTTTCATGCCACTCAAGTGTATGGGCTTGCATTTCACTAAAAGAAGGCAAATTAATTTTATTTAAAATAACATCTCTCGCATACCAAGCCTGAGCGTCAAACATGTTGAATGTATACCATTGATCCTGCATGCCAAGATACATGAGTTTAGGATTTTGCTCCCAGACAACGCCTTTATAGAGACCTAGCGGATAAAGAATATTGTTGGTTTTCAATCTTAAGCTATCAGGCAAGAAAGGGAAGTGATGAAGATAGCCGGTACAAAGAATAATTGAGTCAACCTCTTTTGAAGTACCATCTGCAAAGAAAGCAGTGTTACCTTCAACTCTTTCTAAAGCCGGCTTTTCTTCCCAATTATCTGGCCAATCAAAGCCCATTGGCGCTGTTCTGTAGCTACTGGTAATTGATTTAGCACCATACTTATAACACTGAGATCCAATATCCTCAGCGGAGTAACTGCTGCCTATAACTAAGATATCTTGGCCTTTAAATTCTAAAGCGTCTCTAAAATCATGTGCATGCAGTATTCTTCCATTAAAGTGACTAAATCCCTCATACTCTGGAACATTTGGAGTAGAAAAATGTCCACTTGCAACAATGACGTAATCAAAATTTTCAGAGTAAGTCTCATCATCAGCTAGATTACAAACAGTCACAGTAAACTTTTCGCTTGACTCATCATATTCAACATTTCTAACAGAAGTATTAAATCGAATCATGTCTCTAACATTTGCCTTCTCTACTCTTCCCTGAATGTAATCAAACAAAACCTCTCGAGGAGGAAAAGATGCAATTGGATGACCAAAGTGCTCTTCAAAATAATAGTCAGCAA